>JBDTSX010000384.1:0-5647 GCA_039930925.1 Acidobacteriota bacterium
CGGTCCTTGAGCGGCGTGATGATCTTGCCGCGCGCCGTGTAGTCCTCCGGGTTGGCGCTGAACACCATCAACACGTCGAGCGGCAACCGCACGGGATAGCCCTTGATCTGGACGTCCCCTTCCTGAAGGATATTGAACAGCCCGACCTGGATCTTGCCCGCCAGATCCGGCAGCTCGTTGATCGCGAAGATGCCGCGATTGGCCCGAGGCAGCAGGCCGTAATGCATGGTCAGCTCGTCGGACAGCTGCAGCCCGGCGCGCGCCGCCTTGATCGGATCGAGGTCGCCGATCATGTCGGCGATGGTCACGTCCGGAGTGGCCAGCTTCTCGACGTAGCGCGCCTCGCGCGCGAGCCAGGCGACGGGGAGGTCGTCTCCCTCGTTGCGCACCCGGGCACGGCACGCGGAGCAGATTGGCGCCAGCGGATCGTCATGAAGGTCGCAGCCCGGCACGACCGGGATGAGATCGTCGAGCAGACCGGCGAGGGCGCGCAGGATGCGGCTTTTCGCCTGGCCGCGCAGGCCCAGCAGGATGAAGTTGTGGCGCGACAGGATCGCATTGACGATCTGCGGCTCGACCGTTTCTTCGTACCCGATGATGCCCGGAAAAATCGCCTGCTTCGCGCGAAGCCGGCCGATCAGGTTGTCGCGGATTTCGTCCTTGACGGAGCGGCGCGGCACGCGGCCGCCGTCGACCGCAGCCCGCAGAGCGGATAGGGTAGAAGGAAGTACCGAGGTCATGAAACATCTTACAACGATCGCTTCGCGCGGCCATCGCGCGATCGACGCACCGGCGAGCGGCGTATCCGCGATCGCGCTCGCACCGCGGACTCCGCGGGCGCGCCGCCCGGTGACCCGGTAGAATAGAGGCCTTGTCTCTCGCATCCCCGACCCGTCCACTGGTATACGCCCACCGGGGAGGCGCCGCGCTCCGGCCCGAGAATACGCTGGCCGCGTTCGACCACGGCCTCTCCCTCGGGGCCGACGGCCTCGAGCTCGACGTCCACCTCTCCCGCGACGGCGTCGTCGTCGTGCACCACGACCCGACGCTGGAGCGCACCACCGGGGGACGCGGCAATCTGTCCGCGGTCGCGGCGGACGAGCTCGCCCGGCTGGACGCGGGACACTGGTTCAGGCCGGCGAGTGCTGGACCCGGAACCGCGACCGCCGAGTTTCCGTTTCGGGGTCTGGGCCTCGGCGTCCCTCGCCTGCGCGAGGTCCTCGCCCGTTACCCGGGCGTGCCGCTGATCATCGAGCTCAAGGTCAACGACCCGGAGCTCGCACGGCGGGCGATCGATGACATCCGTCTGGAACGAGCGGTCGACAACGTGTCCTTTGGATCGTTTGGCTGGCAGGTCCTGCGTGCGGCGCGGGAGTACGAGCCACGAATTCCGACCGGCGCGGCGCGCGAAGAAGTGCGATGGGCGCTGTACCGCTCCTGGGTGCGGTGGCCGCTCGGCACGCCGGCCTACCGCGAGTTCCAGGTCCCCGAGCGCGCCGGCGCCACCACGATCATTTCACCGCGCTTCATCGCCCACGCCCACGCAGCGGGGCTGCCGGTCAAGATCTGGACGGTCAACGAGGCCGACGATGTGCGGCGCCTGATCGGATGGGGCGCCGACGCGATCATCAGCGATCGGCCGGATGTTGCGGTTCAGGCCGTGAGGAGTTCAGCCCTTGAGAAGGTGGGGGTTCAGGCACGGGGGGAGAGCGGGCCTGAGGGATAGGAGTTCAGTCCCGTCCGAAAGCGCCTGAACGGTTTTACGTTTTCGGGTTTTAGGGTTTTAGGTTGGTTCTGGTTTCAGGTGTGGTTCATGTTCGGGTTCGGTTCGGGGTTCGGTTTCTGTTGCTCGGGCGCGAGGCCGAACCGAACTAGAACCGAACCGAACCGAACTTGAACCGAACGTAGAACCCAACGTAGAACCGAACGTAGAACTGGAACAGCCTAAAACCCTAAAACCTCAAAACCCTAAAACCCACTTCTGGCAGCCCTTCTGCATACTCCGGTGCTGGCGACAGATCGGTCCCGCCTCCGCTGGAGCGTCGTGGCCTCAGAGTCGTGGCCGTCGCCTCAGCGCGAATCAATTCACGTCAGTCGACCGCATCAGCAGGACAGCCATTCGCGGGAGCAGATCCGACCATGCCCACTGTCACGGCCACCGACACGCTCGATCCCAGGCGCCTCCTCAAGAGGCTCTCCGACTAGCGCCTGGTCAGCGGCGATGACGAACCTGAAACCGGGCACAATGGAGGGCGTGACGATAGACTGGCATCCGATCGGGCGCCGCCGCCGTAGAACGAGGATGAGAGCGGCGCGGCCGTGGGGGCACTCCTGAAACACGACACCGCTGCCGCTGACGGCACCGACGCCGCGATGGTGTCCCGGCGCGACCTGGACACCGTGCGCCGGATGGCGAGTGGCGATCCCGCCGCGATGGGCGAGCTGTACGATCGCCACGCCCGGGCGGTCTACTCGCTCAGCTGCCGGATCATCTCCGACGCCGCGGACGCCGAGGACGTGGTGCAGGAGGTGTTCTCGCAGGCGTGGCGGCAGGCGAACCGCTATGACGCGGAACGCGCAACCGTAGCGGGGTGGCTGCTGATGATGACGCGGACGCGATCGATCGATCGCCTGCGGGCGCGCCAGGTGCGTCCGGCGGTCAGCGGCGACGTCGAGGCGAAAATGTTGCTGCAGCGCGATCCATCCCCGGACCCGGAGGCCGAGGCCGTCACGACCGACGCGGTCGCCCGGATGCGGGCGGCGTTCGCGGCCCTCAGTGAAGGTCAGCGGCGGGCTATCGAGCTGGCCTACTTCGACGGCCTGACCCAGGCGGACATCGCCGAGCAGCTGCGTGAGCCGCTCGGGACGGTCAAGACGCGGATCCGATCCGGCCTGCTCCGGTTGCGCGCCGCGATGGGGCGCGAGTCGTTGTGATGATGGACCACGACAGCCTGCGGGAACAGAGCGGCGCGTACGCGCTCGGTCTGCTGACGCTCAGCGAACGTCGCGAGTTCGAGGCGCATCTCGAGACCTGCGCCGACTGCCGGGAGGAGCTGCGGGAGCTCGCCATGGTCACGGAATCGCTCGGACGGATGGTCGTGCCGCGCGAGCCGCCAGCGGGCCTGCGGGACCGCGTGATGCACGCCGTCTCGGTGCCCGCCGCCCCGGCGCGTTCGCGGCCCCGCCGGATGAGCGCGGCCCCGGCCTGGCTGCTGCTCGCCGCGTCGCTCGGTTTGGTGGCGGTCGGATTGTACGCGGCGGTCCTGCATCAGCGCGTCAGCCAGTCCGAGGCGCTCGCGCGGCGGACCGAGCTGATCCTCGCGGCAGCCGACGTCAAGCGCGTCGACCTGGCCGGCCAGGATGCGGCGCCGAACGCCTCCGGCCGCGCGTTCTGGAGCCGCTCGCGTGGCGTGATGTTCACGGCCACCGGGTTGCCGCCCCTGCCGAAGGGGAAGGTCTACCAGCTCTGGGTCGTCACCGGAAGCGCTCCCCTCAGTGCCGGCCTCCTCACACCGGATGCCGCCGGGCACGCCGCCGCGGTTGCCGACATGCCGCCGGACATCGTGCCGCTTGCCGTCGCCGTCACGATCGAGCCGGAGGGAGGCGTCCCGTCGCCGACGGGCGCGAAGTACCTCGTTGGAGCGGTGTGAGAGCGCCTGCGCGGACCGTCTCGATCTGAGCCGTTCGCTGGTGCGGCCTGTCCAGATGCGCTGAGGAGGTTGCTGACCCCGGCCCGCCCTGGTCGGTTAAGACGTCGGGTCCGGTGCATCGAGCGGGGCCGGGCCAGGGAGCCAGACGTCGAAGCTGGTTCCCTCGCCTTCGACGCTGGCGGCCGAAATACGCCCGCCGAGCGCCTCGATGCATTCGGCGACGATCGCGAGGCCGAGTCCGGTGCCCTGCGTGCCAAGGGTGCCGTCCAGGTGCGCGTGCGCGCGGTAGAAGCCCTCGAAGACGCGCGTCATCGCGTCCGCCGGAATCCCCAGTCCGTTGTCGCGGACACAAATCGTGCGGCCGTCGTTGGTCGCGCCACTCAGAAATATTTCCACATGGCGCTGCGGTTTCGCCGGATCCGAATACTTGATCGCGTTCGAAATCAGGTTGATCAGCACCAGCTCGAGCCGTGCGGCGTCGGCGACCACGGTCGGCAGGTCGTCGGCGACGCGAATCTCGACGTCACGCAGTTCCGCCATGTCGCGGAGCTGGCGTGCCACCTCGCGCGCCACGACGCTGGTGTGGATCTCCTGCGTCCCCGGGTCGTCCCCCTGGCTGCGCAGCCCTGAAATCCGCTCGAGCTGCTCGGTCAGGGTCACCAGCCGGTCCGCGCTGCGCTCGACGACGTCCAGCAGCCGCCCGCTGCGCTCGGGATCGGCGCCGATCCCGGAGCGAAGCGCCCTGACACTGAACTGCAGCGTCCCGAGCGGCTGGCGCAGCTCGTGGCTGACCAGCCGGTTGAACCCCTCGAGCCGGGCCTGCTGCGCCGAGATCGTTTCGGTGTACTCCGCGATAAAGGTGTCGATCGTGGTCTGCTGGAGGATGCTCAGGGCATGCGAGATTCGGGCGGCCACGATCAGCGCGTCGGCGGGGTCGGGCGGAGGCGCGAGGCGTCTCGTTTCCTCGAGCACGAAGTCCTCCAGGATCGCGCCGAGCAGGTGATATTCCCGCAGGAGTTGATGCACGGAGGCCTTCTGCGCATGCCGCAGCAGCCCGAGCTCGCGCGCCTTCGCCACGACCGACGTGTTGGCAGCGAGCTCCTCGACCGCCGGAGACTCGATATAGCTGGCGAGCTCGTGCACCAGGTGCGGAATGTGGTCGAGCAGCTGATTGCTCGGGAAGATCTCGTCTCGTGCGACCGCAAGCACCTCGGTGAGCCGATTGAGCCACCGCAGCGACAGCGCCCGTGACTCGTCGCGGACGCGGGTCGCGATCGTGGCAACGTAGTCGGGGGCCGCGGCCGTCATCGAAGGGTATTGTACGTCAGCGATCCAGGCGTGCCGCAACCCGCTGCGGTCGAGACGTACGGCCGTCTGGCGGCGCGCTCAGAAGAGCTTGTCGGCGGTCGTGAAGCGCGGCTCGATGTCAACCGGCACGCTCGCCAGCCGATCGAGCACCTTCTGCACCTGGGGCCGGACCACCCCGAGCCGTTCGATCAGCTCCTTGGCCTTCGCATAGCTTCCCTCCGCCTCGATGGTCATGATCTCGCGGGTGAGCGCCGTGACCGCCTCCCCGATCTTGGCATCGTCCACCGTAAAGGCCCCGCCGGGCAGGACCTTGAACGCGCCGGCGTCGAGCAGGTAATTGAGCTGGACCGCGATGCCGCGGCCGTGCGCCTCGTTCACGCCGAAGCGGATCGAGCGGAAGGCCGAAGCGAGAAAGGTCGTGTACATCGTCTTGCGGATCGCCGGGTCGATCAGCTGCCGCTCGGCCAGTTGCCTCAGCGCCCAGAGGCCTGACGCGTCGGCCTTGGCCTCCTCGATCGCGCTGTAGGTGTCCTTGAGCTCCTGGCGGACCGTGGTGGCGCGCCCGCCCACCGTGATGTTGTGCGGGCCAAGACCGTGCATCAGCTCGTGCATCAGGATGTGGGTGAAGAACGCCTCGAACGAGACGTTCTTCTGGTCCGCGGCAGGCAGCGCCACCTTGCTGATCGGCA
>JBDTSX010000385.1:0-5622 GCA_039930925.1 Acidobacteriota bacterium
CCTTGCGGAAGTAGGTCAGCTCGTAGATGTCCTCGATCCCGCGCGAGGCCTTGAAGACCAGCGCCTCGAAGCCGGGGGCGATCGGCGTCGAAAACTCGACGCTCAGGGCGGTCGCCCGCATGATCACTTCGCGCGGATCGGAGATGTCCGCGGGGGTGATCCGGTTCATCACCTCCGCCGCCGTGTAGCCGAGCATCCGCTCGGCGCCGACGTTAAAGATCTGGATCACCCCTTTGGCGTCCGTAGCGATGCTCGAGAAATTCGCGCTGTTGAAGATCGCCCGCTGCAGTGCGCCCGCTTTCAGCAGCGCCTCTTCCGCCTGCTTGCGTGCGGTGTTGTCGGTGCCGATCAGCAGGTAGCCGATGATCGCGTCCTGCGCGTCGCGGAGGGCCGTCACCGACACGACCGCCGGGAACCGGCTGCCGTCCTTCCGGATGTAGGTCAGCTCGTAGATGTCCTCGATGCCGCGGGAGGCTTTGAAGACCAGCGCCTCGAACCCGGGGGTAATCGTGGTGCCCAGCTCGATGCTGAGCGCCCTCGCGCGCGCGATCAGTTCCTGCGGATCGGAGATGTCCGCCGGCGTGATCCGGTTGACGACGTCGGCGGCCGCGTACCCCAGCATCCGCTCGGCGCCGACGTTGAAGATCTGGATGACGCCGGTCGCGTCGGTCGCGATGCTCGAGAAGTTGGCGCTGTTGAAGATGGCGCTCTGCAGCGCACCGGTGCGCAACAGCGCCTCCCGGTGCATGACGTCCGTGGCAACGTCAGGCGCACCGGCGATGGGTTGGTTGGACAGCATGTCTTTGGCGATCCCTCGAGCGATTGGAGCGTCGTGTGGCGGTGCGCGGACAGCCCTGCGGCGCGCCAAGCGTCGCAGCCAGCGATCGGGCCGAACCGGCATGCCGATCAGAACGCTCCGAGTGAACGGTAGCCGTACGCACCCCGGATCGACTGTTCAATTGAGGACAGGAGGAACGAGCCGAAACCGCAACAATGGACGTCGGGGACGGGTGTCGGGCGAAGCCATGGACGCCGGGGGGGTGCGGCGGGGGAACCGCAAACGCCCCGAGCGAGGGATGAACAATGACGACGGATGGCGGCACGGTTGCCGATGACGGCGCGAAGAAGGCACATGTCCTGATCGTCGACGACGAGCCGGCGCTGAGCGGGCTGCTGACGCGTCTGCTCACCGCCAAGGGCTATGTCGTCGAGACGGCCAATGATGGACCCTCGGCGATCGCGGCGATCGCCGAGCGTCCGCCGGACGTGATCCTGCTCGACGTGGTGCTGCCCGGCATGGACGGCTTCACCATCTGCCGGCGGCTCAAGAACGATCCGCGGACCCGGCTGATGCCGGTCATCTTGATCACCGGGCTGGCCGATCGCGAGAGCCGGATCAAGGGGCTGGCGGCGGGGGCGGACGACTTCCTGACCAAGCCGGTCGACAGCCAGGAATTGCTGGCCCGGGTCGGCTCGCTGGCGCGGTTCAAGCGCTATACGGACGATCTCGATTCCGCCGCGTCGATCATCATGGCGCTGGGCGTGATGATCGAGTCACGAGCCGGCTACACCGAGGGCCACTGCCATCGTGTGGCCAATCACGCGACCGCGCTCGGCCGCCGGCTCGGCCTCGGGCCGGACGATCTGCAAGCGCTCTATCGCGGGGGGTTCCTGCACGACATCGGGATGCTCGCGATCCCCGACTCGCTGCTGCGCCGCCGCGGTCCGCTCGAGCCCGAGGAGTTCGACATCGTCAAGTCACATACCGTCGTCGGCGACACCTTGTGCAGCCAGCTTCGGTCGCTGCACGCCGTGCGGGCGATCGTCCGCCACCATCACGAGCGATCCGACGGTACCGGCTATCCGGACGGCCTCCGCGGCAGCGAGATCCCGGTCATCGCCCAGATCATCAGTCTGGTCGATGTGTTCGACGCGCTCACCACCGACCGTCCCTACCAGCTCACCCAGTCCGTGGAGGAGGCCATCGGCACGCTGCGGGCCCAGGTCGAGCGCGGCTGGCGTGAGTCGGAGCTGGTCGAGCATTTCGCCGCGATCGTCCTCGGCGGCGGGCTGCACACGTTCACCCCTGCCACCGTCGCGTGAGCCCCGTTCTCCGTCCCTCAAGACGAACCGACCCCTGCTGATCGTGTGCTGTTCTGCACAGTGAGCCCGGCGCCCGCTGGCTACACTCGTGGCGTGATCCTGCGAACCGATCGCGCCACGCGCGCCTGCTACAGGACCGACGGCGGGCAGATCGTCTATGGAGTTCCCGACGCCGTCGTTCACGCCCGCCGCCCGGAGGATGTGTCGGAGGTCCTCCGCGCCGCCCAGCGCGACGGCACCCCGGTGACGTGCCGGGGGGGCGGCCTGACGACGGAGGGGGAGTCGGTCAGCGGCGCGGGCATCCTGCTCGACCTCAAGGGGATGAACCGGCTGATCGCGTGCGACGGCGATACGGCGTGGGTCGAAGCCGGCATGACCTGGTACGAAGTCGCCGCCGCGCTCCGGCCGCGCGGCCTCGACTACACCAGCGCGCCGCTGAACCTGCTGTCTACAGTCGGCGGTACTCTCGGGGTCGGAGGCATCGACGTGAACTCCCCGCGCCACGGCTGCTCGGCGGACCAGGCGGTGGAGCTCGAGGTGGTGACGCCGACCGGCGAGATCGTGCGGGTCACGGAGGGCGACGAGTACCTCGAGCGCGTGCTCTTCGGGTACGGACAGTTCGGGGTGATCACGAAGGCGCGGATCAAGGTCCGTCCGTATCGTCCGATGACCGTGCGGCACTTCCTCTACACCGATGTCGGCGTCGCGCTCGCCGACATGATCGCGCTCGTCGACCAGGACGCCGTCGAGGCCTGTGCGATTCTCACTCTGCGCGACGATGTGGTGGCGCTGATTCTGGGGTTCGAGGGGGAGCCGGAAGACTTTCCGCTCCGGGACAGCTCGGAGCGCCGGACCGTCGCGACAGTGGCGTGATCAGTGATTCAGTCGCCTTTGGCGACGGCCATCCAGACCAGCGACACGAGCTGCACGGCGATATCGGTTTTCCTGGGCTTGCAGGTCTGCTTGTCGAGCGGTTCGGCCATCGGGTCGAAGCGTGCCTCGATCGCCGCTGTTTCGGTGCGCAGCTGCTCCTCGAGCTGCTGGATCTGCTGTGCCACCGCCTCGGCGCTTTCGTTGGCGCGTCCGATGTCCTGCGACTCCTTGATCGCCCGGCCGACGCCGCGCGCTGCGGTCGTCGCGCGACCCAGGGTCGAGACGCTGACGGCCTTCCGGCCGATCAGGGCGCCGAGCAGCGTCGTGCCGAAGGAAATCGCGGTCTGGAATGTCTGCGCCTTGGACTGCTTCGCCTCGCGATCGACGGTCTGTTTGGCGCGCCGCAGCTTCTCCTGCGCGGCGGCAATCTTCGGCGCGTATTTCTGGCGCAGCTGCTCGACCGTTTGATCGCGCGCCTCGCGTGAATCCTGCTGGATGCGGATTCTGAAGTCGCGTTCGCTCTCATCCGGCTTCGACACCGCGCCTGACTGCGTGGCGCGCAGCAGCTCGAGGGTCTGCGACCCGTAGAGCCAGGTCACGAAATCCTTGTTCACGCGATCCAGGTCCCTGGGGTTGAGGCTGTTGGCGGGCAGAGCGACGAAGCCGATCCCGTCACTCGGCGCCGGTTCGAGATCCGACGGCGCGATGTCAATCGCCGTCGCCGCAATCCAGTCGATCGGGACCGGTCCGGAAACGATCCGCGTGACCACGGCGACATCGACCGGCGTGTCGAGCTTCAACCTGGCATCGACGTAGCGGACCCGGGCCGCGCCATAGATCATCGGGTGATAGACCACGCCCGCGGCCTTGCGGGACGGCACGAAGTACTGCGACACCCCTTCGGGCACCATCGGCCGGCCGCCGGATGGTATCGCGGCACCGCTTGCTGTGGCCGCGGACGATCGTGGTGCTGCCGCTCCGGCCGACACCGGTGCCGCCGCCGTCCGGCCTGCCATCAGGCGGCGCGTCTCGTCCCGCCCGAGCGGGCCGCGCAAGTAGGACAGCGCCCACCGCGACTCGAACACGACCGGCGCGTCTTCGTGCACGTTGTTCATCACGAAGATCCGGCTCCCGAGTCCCGCGAGCGTCTGCTCCATCTGCTGTCGATTGAACGGACGGCCAACCGTGGTGGCCGATCCCTCGAGGCCGTCCAGCACCCGCGCCCGATCGCGTTCGGTCTGCAGGCGGCCGAGAAACCAGGTACCGGTATTCGCGAGCCCCTTGTAGTCGAGATCGACCGGGTTCTGCGTCGCCAGCACGATGCCGACGCCGAACGCGCGCGCCTGCTTGAGGAGCGTCAGCAGCGGCGTCTTCGACGGCGGGTTTGCCACTGGCGGGAAATAGCCGAAGATCTCGTCCATGTAGACGATCGCGCGCAGGCTGGTCGTGCCGGGCTGACTCCGCATCCAGCCCAGCGTCTGGTTGAGCAGCAGCGAAACGAAGAACATCCGCTCGGCATCCCCCAGATGGGCGATCGAACAGATCGAGACCCGCGGCTTGCCCTCCGCGGTGTGGAGCAACCGGCCGACGTCGAGCGGTTCGCCCTGCATCCACACCTCGAACCCGGGCGCGGCCAGCAGGTTGTTGAGCGACATCGCCAGCGCGAACCGATCCTTCGAGGGGAAGAAGGCCTCGAGATCCATCACCCCCACGCGCGCGACCGGCGGCGTCTGGATCTGCTGGATGATGTCCGGCAGTGCGAGGTCGCGTCCTTCGCTCCACGCGGCATGGAGGATCGTGGAGAGCAGGATATGCTCGCGGCTCTTGATCGGATCCGCCTCGACGCCAGCGAGACCGAGCACGCTGGTTGCGGTGGTCAGAATGCGATCGCGCAGCAATTCCGCGTCCGCCGCGATCGCCGGTTCCGGCGCGGCAAAGGACTTCAGGATCGACAGCGGGACGCCGGCCGTGCTCCCAGGGGTGTAGATCGTGAACTCGGCCGAGTTCTTCAGCCGCGCGATGCGGGCCCCGTCCTGTCCCCAGGCGGCAAGCCCCTTCCTCCACACCTCCGCCTGCTCGGCCGCGAAGGCGGGCACGGTCTCCCCCTTCCGCCGCGCATCGTCCGGACTGACCCACGGCTCGAAGTCTTCGGGTGCGAGATTGGGAAAGGTCAACAGCAGGTTGGAGAGGTCCCCCTTGGGGTCGATGACGAGCGCCGGGACGCCGTCGATCGCCGCTTCTTCGATCAGCGCCAGGCAGAGGCCCGTCTTGCCGCTGCCGGTCATGCCCACGCACACAGCGTGCGTGACCAGATCTTTCGAGTCGTAGAGCAGCAGGTCGGTGCCCGGCTGTTTGCTCTCGAGGTCGTACGAACGGCCAAGATAGAACTGGCCGAGTTTCTCAAAATCCTGCATAGCGATTCCTGCCCGAAAATGCACCGGCGGAGGTGGCCGCTCCCCGCAAAAGCCAGAACCGGCCACTGTGATCGGACCCGTCGGTGACAGCTTCCCGACTAGTGCCCTGGAAGTGTGATTCGTTGCATAAGTCCCGGGCGCGGCGCCCGGGTGGCAAGGCGCGCCGACTGAAAATATTGGCCATATTTGAGGAAGGCGCAACGATGCCAGCCGGGATGCCCCGCCCGGGAAT
>JBDTSX010000386.1:0-5585 GCA_039930925.1 Acidobacteriota bacterium
CGCTGATCCGGGCCGGCGAAGTAGGCGCCGCCAGGCCGGTCAGTACGGACGCGCTGACCGCTGACCTCTGAGCCAGCGTGGCCCGAACGGCCTGCCCTCCGACGGCTCGGGCCGTCAGCCGCGCGAGCCGGACGATGCGGTCATGATGTCCGCCGCCGCAGCGCCCGAGCCACGCCGTCGAGGGTGACGACGCCTAGGATCTGCTGCGCATCGTCACGGCTGACGACCGGCACCCATCCGCCGCCGCTGGTAATGCGCTCGATCACCACGTCGGCTGGATGGTCGGGATGGAGGTGACTTGGATCCCCCTCGAGCAGCGAGCCCACGGCATCGTCCTGATGCCCGGCCATCGCGGCCTGCGCGAGCCGCGCATAGGTGACCACTCCTGGCAACGCGTCGGGGCGCTGGACCATCACGGCACGCCGGCGCGGGTCCCTCGATGCCTCCAGCACGAGGCGTATGCTGGCGTCGGCCGGCACGAGGTCGGGCGCCGGCTCCATTGCCTCCTGCGCGGTCCACCCTTCCGGCCCGGACACCGTCGCCGCCGGTAGGTGGATGCCGTCCTGGTGCAGCAGCGCGTGATACACCGGCTCGGGCTGGAAGCGGCGGGCGATGATGAAGCTCAACAGGTTGGCCACCATCAGCGGCACGAGGATCTGATAGTCCTGGGTGATCTCGAAAATCATGAACACCGAGGTCATCGGGGCGCGGATGATCCCTGCAAAGAGCGCCCCCATGCCGACCAGCGCATACGCCCCAGGCTCGGCAGTCGGAAAGGGCGCAAATCGATGGACCAGCGTGCCCAGCGCGCCGCCCGCCATCGCCCCGATGTACAGGCTCGGCGCAAAGATCCCGCCGGCGTTGCCGGAGGCATACGAGAAGATCGTCGCGGCCATCTTCAGCCCGCAGAGAAGCAGCAGAGTCTTGAGGACCAGCCCACCGTTGAGCGCTCGATCGACGTACTCGTAGCCGACGCCCATCACCGCGGGACTGAGGATGATCAGCAGGCCGATCAGCGCGCCGCCCATCGCCGGCTGCAGCATTCGCGTCGACACCGGCATCCGCTTGAATAGCGCCCGCGACCGAAGCAGCGCCTGGGAGAACAGCAGCGACAGGATCCCGCCGACTATACCGAGCGCGGCGTAGGCGAGGAGCTCCGCCGGATGCTCGAGGTGATAGATCGGGACGCGGAACAGCGGCTCGTTTCCGAGGATGGAGCGCTCGACGACCACGGACGCCACCGAGGCGATCACCGTCGAACCCAGGAGTGACGCGTTCAGGTCGCCGAGAATCTCCTCCAGCGTGAAGAGAACCGCGGCCACCGGCGTGTTGAAGGCCGCCGCGAGCGCGCCGGCGGCGCCGACCGGCACCAGATCGCGCAGCCGGTCGGGGGGCAGACGCAGCCATCGTCCAATCGCCGAGGCGATGCCCGCCCCGATCTGTACCGAAGGGCCCTCGCGCCCCATCGAGTGGCCCGACGCGATGCACAGCACCCCGGTCAGAAACTTCCCGATCGGGACGCGAGCCGGAATCTCGCCGCCATGCAGGTGCACCGCCACCTTGGTCTGAGGCACGCCGCTGCCACGCACATCGGGAAACACTTTCACGAGCAGAAAGCCGGTCACCAGGCTCACGCTCACCGGGATCAGGAACAGGCGGGCGTTCGACGGTTCGAGGCCGAAGAACACGCGCGTCATCCAGTCGATCGCCACGCTGAACAGCACCGCGCTCAGGCCGGCGACGATGCCGACAACCACGGTGAGGGCGAGAAACAACTGATGTTCACGGAGCCGGAGCAGACGGAGCGAGGGGATCGTGGGGCGTGTCACGACCGCGCCTCATGACGGCGCCCGATCAGGCTCAATGCCTGGTCGAGCGGGCTGGCGACGCCGCAGCCCGTCGTCTCGTTCTCGACGCGGGCGATCAGTTCGACGCCGTCGTCGATCAGGTCAACGACCGGCTCTCCCCGCCGCTTGCTGCGGGCGGCGAGCGAGTTTTCAAAGGTCTGCACCTGCAGCGCCAGTCCAGCGATGTCTGGGGTCGAGTCGGGTGAGGTCACGCAGCCGGCCAGGCGGTCCTTGACTTGCTGAAGCCCGGCGCGAAGTCGGCGCTCCCGTTCGGCCGCCGTCAGCCGCGGCAGGAGGGGATCGTGCGACAGCGCCAGGGCAATGACGGCCGCCAGGTCGCGGGCCGGGCCGAGGTCGGCCGCGGCCCGCAGGTGACCCAACGCCTCGACGTCATCGCCTGCCCCGAACGCCGCCTGACCGGCCGAGAGCTGCACCGCCTGGTCGGACGGCGTCAGTGCCAGCGATTGCTGCAGTTGCGCCAACGCGCGGGCCGGCTCCCCCGCCGCGAGCATCATGCGTCCGACATCGGCATGGGCCACCGCGGTGTCCGGCATATCGGCGGTCAGGATCAGCAGGACCGAGAGGGCCCGGCCCCGCTGCGCGTGCGCCAACAGATAGTGCGCGAGCTCGGAGCGGATCTGGTACCGGGCCGGCGCGTCGCTCTGGCGCCACAGGTCATTCAGAGCGCTCTGATAGGCCGAAATCGTCGCCGACGGGTCGCCGTGGGCCGCCTCGAGTCGGCCGAGGGCGAGGCTGACGTCGGCGTTCTCGGGGGCGCCGGCCCTCGCCTCGAGCAGCACGCTGCGCGCTTCCCCGACCGCGTTTGCTGACGTCAGCGCCGCCGCCAGCGCGAGCCGCACCGGCAGGTTCGGCGGCTCGAGAGCTGCCGCGCGGCGCAGCTGCTGGGCCGCCAGCTCCGCGTCGCCGCGTTGCCAGGCGGAGGTTCCGCGCGCAAACCACGCCTGGGCGTCGCGCTGGCGCCGCTCCTGATTGGCGTGCGCCACCGCGCGGGTCAGAACGAACGCGGCCACCGCGATCGTGATCAGTAACACCAGCGCCCGGGTTTCTCGATGGATCAGCGTGGATTCCGAAGCGCCTGCCATCCCGCCATTATGCCAGAATGGCCCGCGTCGTTTGACCTCAAACGGTGTGGCCGCTATAGTGAGCCCGTGACTCGCTCGATTCGATCAGACCCGGCACCGCGGACCGAAGCACTGGGCGACGCCCTGCAATTCATGCGCGTGTTGTGGGCGGTCATGCACGCCCTCCAGCAGGCATCGAAACGCATGGAGCAGCAGACCGGCGTGACCGGTCCCCAGCGCCTGGTGCTGCGCATCGTCGGACTGTTCCCCGGAGTGTCACCTGGAGATCTGGCCGAGCTGCTGCACGTGCACCCGAGCACCCTGACCGGCGTGTTGCATCGACTGGTGAGCCGCGGACTGCTCCTCAGGACCGCCGACGGCGACCGACGGCGGGCGCTCCTGACGCTGACGGCCACTGGCAGACGAGTCAATCGCCTGCGCACAGGGACCGTCGAGACGGCCGTCACCCGCTCCCTGCGGAGCCTGTCCCTGGCCGATCGGGCGGCCGCGCAGGGCGCCCTGGCTCTCCTCGCCGAGGGGCTGAGCGGAGCGTCGCGCCGTTAGGGGGAGCCTCGATCGCTCCTCCACCTGCATTGACGCCGGGCTGACACTCGGCTGGCCGACTGTTCCCAACCGCCGACGTTTGGAATCACGCCTCGGCTGACGCTTTGAGCTGGCGCAGGAGCCAGACTTTCGCGAGCTTCCAGTCGCGCGTCACGGTGTCGCTCGAGACCCGCAGCACTTCCGCCGTTTCCTCCACGCTCAGTCCTCCGAAAAAGCGCAGCTCGACGACCTGCCCCTTGCGCGGGTCCATCTCGCGGAGGGTGCACACGGCATCGTCCAGCGCCACGATGTCGGCGCCGGGTTGCGCGGCCGGAAGCAGGGCCGCATCGATCGACACCTGCGGGGCGCCGCCACCGCGCTTCTGATAGTGCCGGGAGCGCGCGGCATCGACGAGGACGCGTCGCATCAACCGGGCGGCGATGGCGAAAAACTGCGCCCGGTTCTGCCACTTCATCCGCCGGATATCGACCAGCCGCAGGTAGACCTCGTTGACGAGCGCGATCGGCTGCAGGGTGTGTCCCGGGCGCTCCCGTGCCATGTGACGGCGCGCGAGGCGACGCAACTCGCTGTGAACGATCGGGATCAATCGCTCGCGCCGCCTGATCCCCGTGGCCCCAGTCGAGGAGCAACTGACTCGCCGGACTGCGCGGCGCCGGCGCGGGGGGATTGGGTGGCATCGCCTCCCGCGGATTCTACGCTCCGTCGGCCCACCCCGCAAACCCACCGACGGGCAATCGCACCGGCGCCTTCATGACGTGCGGTTTCTTTCGGCCGGTTCCCGCTTCTTCAACCGTCCACCGAGAGTCCTCGGCGGCATGGGGAGGCGACATGACCTACTCGCTACGCCACGCGGCGGCAGGATTGATGATCGCCGGGGCCTGCGGATGGATGCCGCCGCAGGCCGCGGCAGAGGCCACGCCCATCCGGACAATGCGCGTGCTCGTCGTGAACACGGCCGGCGCTCCGACCAACGTGGTCGCAGCTGCGGAGGAAGCCGCCGCCCGCGTGTTCCGGCGTGCCGGGATCGACACGACCTGGCGGAATGGTTCAGGGGATGGGACAGTAGCCGGCACTGGCGCGGCAGACGACGATCTGAAGTCGTCGATCATCATCAATCTGATGTCTCCGCCGATGGAAGCGCGCGCCGTGGCGCCACCCACAGTCATGGGGTTTGCGGTCTCCGGCGGGCGACTGGCCAGCAGCATGTACGGGCGGGTCGAGCGGCTGGCCCAGAACGCGTCGACCGATTTGGCGACGACCCTCGGCCACGTAATCGCCCACGAGATTGGGCACCTCCTGCTGCCACCACACGCGCATTCGGGCGGTGGGATCATGAACGCGATCCTCGATTTGCATCTGGCCGCCCGAGGTGTCTTATGGTTCAGCCCGGCGGAAGAGCTCGGGTCGAGCGTGAGCTTCCGACTGTTCGTAACAAATCTGTCCGGCGGTGCGGATCGCGAGCGACTCTGGCCAGAGGCAGGGTCGAGCGTCTCGGGTCCGACCTGGTCGCCGGATGGAAGGTATCTGGCGTATTCGCAGTCCGCAGAGGCCCTCTCCGACGTCTGGATTCTCCCCTCGAACGGGCCGGAGACGCGCAGGAGGTTTCTCGCCACGCCGCACAACGAGGGGGAGCCGGCCTTCTCGCCCGACGGTCAGTGGCTCGCCTTCGAATCGGATGCGTCCGGCACCCGCGAGATCTACGTGCGTCCCTTCCCCGCACGCGACCAGCAGTTCGGCCCCCTCTCGCGAGGCGGCGGCTGGTCCGTGCGATGGCGCGGCGACGGAAGGGAGCTGTACTTCCTGACCCTCGACGGAACCCTGATGGCGGTGGACGTCAACGAGACGGCCACCGACGTCCACGCGTCCGCGCCGCACGCGCTGTTTCCCGCGGGCCTGCTGCCGATCGGAAACGGTCACGTCTACGCCGCCGCGCGCGACGGCCAGCACTTCCTCCTCACGGAGCGTCCGTCTGGGGCCCTCTCGCCGCCCCTCACCGTGGTGGTCAACTGGCTGGCGCGGATGCACAAGTAACCCGGCTGACTGACGCCGCTCGATCAGCCGGTCAGCGGGGCCAAGATTCACGGCGGCATCA
>JBDTSX010000387.1:0-5571 GCA_039930925.1 Acidobacteriota bacterium
GCGGCCTGGCGGTAGCGATGCCACAGGGCCTGCGCCTGCGCCCGCGGCGCTTCGGCCGCCTGCTTCCAGCGCTCCTGGATGTCGTGCAGATCGCGCGCGACCTTGTCGAGATCGTCCGGCTTCACTCCTTCGGGGGACTCGAAGCCATACTTCGCGCGCAGGGCCTCGGTCCGGGCGATCAGTTCCTCCTGGACCGCGGCATTGGCGAACCGCTTCCATTCGTCCATCTCACGCAGCTCGTGTGCCTTTGGCGCGACCACCGCCTGGGCGGCCCTGACCCGCTCGGCGAGCGCCTGCTGGTCGCGCTCGGCGAGCGCCGCCAGCGCATCGAGCGCGGCGCGCAGCTCGCGGCCGATCCGCTCCGCCTCCCGCAGCGACACATCCTCGGCGGCGGTCCTCGCTGTGGCGCGCTCGATCAGCTGTTCGACCCGCTGCGTCTGCTGCTTCAGCGTGCGCTCGGCGGCCGCACGGCGATCCTCCGCCCGCTGCCGGACCACCGCGTCGGCGGCGCCATACCGCTCCGACACCGCCGGATCCAGGCTCTCCACCCTCGGCTGCAGCGAGCTCCACTCCTTCTGCAGGGCGTTCCAACCCTCGTCCGTGTACTGGTCTTCCGCCGACAGCCGCTCCGCCTCCGCGCCGAGCTCGGCCAGGCGCGCCGACAGGCTTTCGCTCTCCTGGCGGTTCTGATGCCGGTCAGCCGCGCGATGGCAGGCGGCCGCGAAGCGCCCCTTCAGCTCCGTGTCCTGGATTTCTTCGGTCGACGGGCCCGGCAGCCCCTCCCACTCCGCCCGCGCCTTCTCGACGTCGTCCAGCGCATCCTCCGCGCGGGCGTTCTCGATGCGCTCGCAGATCGACACCTGGGCGACGCGAATGGCCGCATCGTGCTCGTCGGCCGCGCGCCGTTCCGCTTGCTGACGCTGGTTGGCGGCGATGGCGCTCCGCGCCTCGTCCACCAGGGCGCCGAACCGGCCGGCGGTGTCCGGGTCGAGCTCGAACAACTCGGCAGCCGTTACCTCGCCCCATGACGCCTCAGCCTCGGCGAGTTGCGCGTCGGCATCGGGCGCCGAGGAGGAGGCGGCCACAGCCTCCACTTTCGCCAGCACGGCGCCGACGCGACGCTGCCACTCCGCGAGCGCCAGGCGCCGGGCGGCAGCCGCGTCGTCGATCGCCTGCAGCATCGCGCGGGAGCGCTTGGAGACCGACTTGTTCTTGGCGCGGCTGGCGACGTTCTCGAGCGTCTCGCGCAGGTCGACGGGGGCGGCCTCGACGCACTTCTCGAGCGCGGCGATGCCAGCCTCCTTGTGATCGGTCTTGAGCGCGATATTGAGCAGTTCGGTCGGGTCCGGCACGCGCGCGACGGCGTCCAACGCGGTCTGCGGGTCGGCCGCATGCCGGGCGATGCTGCTGAGGGCGCGGACGTCGTGCACGCGCCCGAGCGCGGCGGCCCGGACGGTGTCGTGCGGCGACGACTTCGCAATCGTCGAGAACTGCCGGGGATCGTTGAGGCCGTCGAGCGCCAACGCCGCCTCGGCGTCGTTGGGCGCCGGAGACGTGGCAATCGAGACCAGCCGCTCGGTGATCTCGCGGCGCAGCTCCGGATCGGTCTCGGACCGCGCCAGGCGCGTCAAGAGCTGCACGTCGCCAAGAAACGCGATCGCCGCGCGGCGCACGCGCACGTCGTCGTCTTTTTCCGCCAGTTCCTCGACCACCCCCTGGTGCTCGTGATCGTCAGGAATTTCGGGAATCGCCGCCGCCCGGATCGACGGATCGGTGTGCTTCCACTTCGGTTGTGCCTTGAATATGTCGAGGAAAGACATTGGGGAGCCTTGCAAATCGCGAAACGTCGAACCCTGAATCAGGCGGCCTCGGACTGTCCTACGGGCCATCCGGCCGTTTGGATTACGTGCCGTCGCCGGCTGATTCAGGATTCGTAATTCACGATTTCGGTTAACCGCTAGATTCTTCTATGAGCCACTCGGCAATCTGCTCGCGCGACATGCGGTGATCGTCGTTCAGGTGCACGATCATCGCCGCCAGCGGCAGCCGCTTGGAACAGCCCTGGGGGCACTTCTTCGTCATCTCGTCCAGGCATCGAAACAACCGTTCGAGATGATCGGGAATCAACTTTCCGTGGTCACGCGGCAGATGATAGACACCCTCATAAACGGCGCCGAGGGCGCATGACCCGCCTTGGTCGCCAAAATAGCTTCCGAAGCACTGCGGACCGCGCGACGAGCCGGCACGAATGAATTCGGCCAGCTGTTTCTGCTCGCTTTGAAGCGGCGTCACCATCGCGAATCTCCTTTGTCCGCGGCCGCGGACTGATGCCGATGCGATTTGCGTGCCGGGCGATTATTGAAGATCAGGGCCTGTTTGACGGGTGCAGCACCACGCGCCTAACATGACAGATCCAGCGGGTTGAATTCCCGCGCCATGGAGTCGTATGCGCCCCACCCCCTATCATCGCCCTACGCTGGTCGTGCTGTCCTCGATTCTGGGATGGATTCTTGCCGTGCAGTGCCCGGTCGCGGCCAGCGGTGGATCGCCCAACCGGGCCGATTCCGAGGGGATGCTGACCGCGCCGGGGCAATCCGCGGCGGCCCCCACGCCGGCGCCGCCCGCGGCGGCCCCCACGCCGGCGCCCGGGCACTCGGTGGCGGTGATTGCCACCTCGTTTGGCGACATTACGATCGAGTTGTTCAACGATCGCGCTCCGGTGTCCGTGGAAAACTTTCTGCAGTACGCCAACGAGGGCTTTTTCGACGAGACGATCTTCCATCGCGTCAAGCCCGCGTTCATGATCCAGGGAGGCGGGTTGACGGCCACGCTCACCGAAAAACCAGCGCGTGCCCCGATCCAGAACGAAGCGACGAACGGCCTGCGCAATACCCGCGGCACCGTCGCGATGGCGCGCCGCGCCCAGCTCCGCAGCGGCACCTCGCAGTTCTATATCAATATTGCGGACAACCGGTCGCTCGATCACACCGGCTTTTCACCGGACGAGTTCGGCTACGCGGTGTTCGGCCGGGTGCTCGCCGGCATGGACGTGGCCGACCGCATTGCGGCCGTGCCGACGCACACGGCCGGCGGCATGGAGGATGTGCCGGTTGAACCTGTCATAATCAAAAGCGTCCACGTGCAGAAGTAGCCCACTCCCAATTCCCTTGTCCCGTCCTTTATTCGTTATCTTCATCACGCTGTTCGTGAACCTGGTCGGCTTCGGGATCATCATCCCGCTGCTGCCTTTCTACGCGCAGACCTTCGGCGCCTCCCCGTTGGTGATCGGGCTGCTGTTCGCGTCGTTCTCGCTCAGCCAGCTCGTCGCGGCGCCGCTGCTCGGCGATCTGTCGGACCGCTGGGGACGCCGTCCGATCCTGATCTTCAGCCTGCTCGGCACCGTCGTCAGCTTCGTGATGCTCGCGACCGCGACCAGCCTGACGCTGCTCTTTGCCGCGCGGGTCGTGGACGGGCTCTCGGGCGGGAACATCACGACCGCGCGGGCGTATATCGCCGACATCACCACCGAAGAGAACCGCGCGAAAGCGTTCGGCGTGCTCGGCGCCGCGTTCGGCCTCGGGTTCATCGTCGGTCCCGCGCTCGGGGCCGCCTTTTCACGGATCAGCTACACCGCCCCAATCTGGGCCGCGGCATCCATCACCGTCGTCACCACGATCATGGCGTGGGTCTGGCTGCCCGAAACCGTGCATCGCGCTCAGGCCGGCCGCGCGCCCTGGCGCGCCCTCGGCGAGCTCTGGCGCCGAGTCAATCTCCGCATCCTGTTCACCATCGACTTCGTCTACTGGACCGCCTTTGCCGTGTACCAGACGACGTTCGCGTTGTTCGGGGCGCACCGGTTCGGATTCGATGCGGCGCACATCGGGTACCTGTTGAGCGCGTTCGGGTTTGTCGGAGTGGTGGTCCAGGGGGCGCTCGTCGCGCCGATCGTGCGCCTCCTCGGAGAGCGTCGCACGCTTGGGATCGGGCTGCTGTTCGCCGCGGTCGGCTGGGGCGGGAGCGCACTGACCCACTCGGTGCCCGTGTTCGTGGCCATGCTGGTGCCCGGCGCGATCGGCATCGGGCTCTGCAACGCGACGCTCAGCGCGCTGATCAGCAACTCCGCCGGGCCGCAGGAACAAGGGCGGGTCCAGGGCGCGGCCGGCGCGCTCGAGAGCCTGGGCCGCACGATCGGGCCGGTCTGGGGAAACGGGACGCTGCAGCGCTTCGGAGAAGGGACCGCTTACGGATCGGCGGCGATCGCCCTGATGGCTGTCGCGGCGCTGACCCTCAAATACCGGAGCGGTTCGGACACTCGGGCGAGCGAAGCCGAGCGCGGCCTGGAGCGCCCGGCTCCGACGTCGCGCTCGTAGGCGGCTCGAGCGGGCCGGTCAGTCGCCGGCCCCACACGTCTCTACGAGGCCTTGTCGATGTGTACCAGGTAAGCCTCGACCATGATCAGGTTTTTTTCCCCGGCGCGGCGGATGATGGTCAGGAGCTGATCCATCTTGCTCACTTCTTCGAGTTGCTCGTCGATGAAGCCCTGGAGAAAGCCCTGGGCGAGGTAGTCGTTTTTCGCGTTCGCCATGGTCATCAGCGCATTGATCTGGCCGGTCACTTCCTCTTCCCATTTCAAGGCCGCCGCGACCGCCTCCTCGGCAGAGGCGAAGGTTGGCGTGGGCGCCGGGATCGCGGGGAGCCGGAGATCCCCCTTGGTGTTGAGGACGTAGTGCACGAACTTGAGCGCGTGCTCAGTTTCCTCGGCCGACTGTTTGAAGAACAGGTTGGCGAGGAGCTTCAGCTTCTGGCGGTCGAAGTAGGCCGCGATGCTGAGGTACTGCAGGCTGGCGCCCAGCTCGTGGCCGATTTGTTCGTTCAACGCCTGGGTCATTTCGGGACTGATCAGCACAGGGCGGTCTCCTGACAGCTAGCGTGACGCGTGACGGTCGAGTTCGCGCTCGAGACGGCTCACCAGATCGTCCAGCTGATCGATCACCGCCTTGACGGTGTCCGGCTTCGCGAGATCGACGCCCGCCTTCTTCAATTGTTCCATCGGATAGTCGTTGCCGCCGGACTTCAGGAGCGCGAGGTACCGCTCCCGCGACTCGTTCGCGGCGCTGCCGTGCATGATCTCGCGCGACAGCCTGGCCGCGGAGGCGAAACAGGTCGCGTACTGATAGACGTAGTAGGGCGAGTTGAAGAAATGCGGAATGCGCGCCCAGGTGATCCCCGTGAGCGGGGTCAGGTCCACGGCGTCGCCGTAATAGTCCTTCAGCAGCGTTGTGTACATCTCGGTCAGGATGTCCGAGGTGATTGGACGGTCCTGCTCCGCCAGCCGGTGAGCGCGCAGCTCGTAGTCCGCGAACATCACCTGGGTGAAGAACGTGCCGGTGATGTTGTCGATCGCGTGCTGCAGCAGCACGATCCGCTCAGCCGGATCGGTTGACTGCTTCAGCATGTGCTCGAGCAGCAGCGCCTCGCTCAGCGTCGAGGGCACTTCCGCGACGAAGATGGTGTAACTCGAATACACGAACGGCTGCGACTGGTGCGAGAGGATGGTGTGCATCGAGTGCC
>JBDTSX010000388.1:0-5563 GCA_039930925.1 Acidobacteriota bacterium
GAGTTCGGCAAGGGTACCGGCCTCGGTCTCGCCACGGTATACGGCATCGTCAAGCAGAGCGGCGGCTATATCGAGGTCTTCAGCGCGCCCGGCAAGGGCACGTCCTTCCGCATCGTCCTGCCCGCGATCACCGGGGTTGCTCCGGAGGCACTCGTCGCCGCGAGTGATGCGCCGCCACGCCGCGGATCGGAGACCGTGCTCCTGGTCGAGGACAATGAATCGGTGCGCGAGCTCGCGCGCGAAGCGCTGACGCGCGGCGGCTATCACGTGGTGGAGGCCAGCAATGGCGAGGAAGGCCTTTCCCTCGCCAACGAAGGCCCGGATGCGATCGATCTGGTCATCACCGACGTCGTGATGCCGGTGATGGGGGGCCGCGAGCTCGCCGCGCGGCTGCTGGCCACCTCCCCGCGCATGAAGATCGTGTTCACGTCCGGGTATACCGACGACAGAATGGAGACACAGGACGTGCTGCAGCTGGGAGCGGCGTTCATCCAGAAGCCGTTCACGCCGGATGCGCTGCTGCGCGTGGTCCGCGGCGTGCTCGACGGAGAGTGGCAGGCCGCCGTTTCTTGACAGGCCGGGCGGCCGGCGATTTACTAGACTGCAAGGCGCTGAGGTGTGCCTGTCTTCAGCCGGACGTGATTGGTTTCGCGAACCGCGCCTTGGCACTTATTCGCTTCCCGCAGCTGAGTGCGTTCGGGATCCAGCCCGAGCGCCGGCGGCCCGGGAACAGGTTCCGCAGAAAGAGCATCCAGGATCGACCATGACGAGCCGTGTTGTGCGTGGCGGGCTGATACAGACCAAGGCGGATATTTCCCTCGACGGGACCACCGACGACATCAAGCAGCGGATGCTCGACAAGACCCTCCCACTGATCCAGGAGGCGGCGCGCCGCGGCGTGCAGGTGCTCTGCCTCCAGGAACTGTTCAACGGTCCGTACTTCTGCGCCGAGCAGCAGCCGCGCTGGTACGCGATGGTCGAACGAATCCCGGACGGTCCGACGATCCGGGCGATGCAGAAGATCGCGAAGACGCACGGAATGGTCATGGTGGTGCCGATTTACGAGGAGGAGATGACCGGCGTCTACTACAACGCGGCGGCGGTGATCGACGCGGACGGCACGTATCTCGGCAAGTACAGGAAGCACCACATCCCGCACGTGGGGCCCGGTTTCTGGGAGAAGTTCTATTTCCGTCCGGGCAACCTCGGGTATCCCGTGTTCGACACGGCCGCCGGCAAGATCGGCGTCTATATCTGCTACGACCGGCATTTCCCCGAGGGGGCGCGCATTCTCGGGCTGCATGGCGCCGAGATCGTGATGAATCCGTCGGCGACCGTCGCCGGGCTGTCGGAATATCTGTGGAAGCTGGAACAGCCGGCGCACGCCGTCGCGAACGGCTACTTCGTCGGCGCCATCAACCGCGTCGGCGTCGAGGCTCCGTGGAATATCGGCGAGTTCTACGGTCAAAGCTACTTCTGCGATCCACGCGGGCAGATGGTGGCGGTGGGCAGCCGCGATCGGGACGAACTGGTCGTGGCGGACCTCGACCTGGGAATGATTCAACAGGTCCGCAATACCTGGCAGTTCTATCGCGATCGGCGCCCCGAAACCTACGGCGAGATCACGGCGAGCTGACGCCCGTGCCGTGTTCGGCAAGCCGCACCGGGCTGATGTCACGGGAGTGTCCGCTTCAGGCGGCCCTCGCGAGATCGCCCAGACCAGACACCATACATCACGCGAACTGAGCCATGCGCACACTCAAGAACTTCATCGGCGGCAAGTGGCGGGACTCGACGAGCGGAACACGGACCGAGGATGTCAATCCGGCGGACGTCAGCGACATCGTCGCGGACGCGCCGAGCTCGACCGCCGCTGAAGCGGCGCATGCATGCGAGGCCGCCGCGCGCGCGTTCGAGGGATGGCGGCAGACGCCGGCGCCCGTCCGCGGACAAATCCTCTTCAAGGTGCAGCGGCGGATGGAAGAGCGCCGCCAGGAGCTGGCCGAGGCGCTCACCCGTGAGGAGGGCAAGACGATTGCCGAATCGCGCGGCGAGATCCAGCGTGCGATCAACGTGATCGAGTTCTTCGCCGGCGAGGCGCGGCGCATCACCGGCGAGACGATTCCGTCGGAGCTGCCCCACAACTTCTGTTACACGGTGAAACAGCCGGTTGGCCCGATCGGCATCATCACCCCGTGGAATTTCCCGATCGCGATCCCGATCTGGAAGATCGCGCCGGCGCTGGTGTCCGGCAACACCGTCGTCTTCAAACCGGCATCGCTGACGCCGCTGACCGCGGCATTGATCGTCGAGATCTTCGACGAGAGCGGCCTGCCGCCGGGGGTCTTGAACCTGGTGTTCGGCGGCGGCCGTGAAATCGGCGACACCATCGTCCGGCATCCGGCCATCCTGGCCGTCTCGTTCACCGGATCCAACGACGTGGGGTCTGGCCTCTACAGCGCGGCGGCGGCGCGCGGGATCAAGTGCCAGTGCGAAATGGGCGGCAAGAACCCGATCGTCGTGCTGGCCGATGCCGATCTCGATTTGGCGGTGGAGAGTACCGTGCAGGGGGCGTTCGGGTCCACCGGTCAGCGCTGCACCGCGACGAGCCGGGCGGTCGTCGTGGACTCGATCGCCAGCGACTTCCTGGGCCGGCTCGAGGCCCGCACGGCGTCGCTGGTCGTTGGCAACGGACTCAACCCGTCAACGCAGGTCGGGCCGTCGGTGGACGAGCGTCAGATGGAGACCGTGCTGAGCTATGTCGCGGCCGGCAGGGACGAAGGGGCGCGGCTGGTGTGTGGAGGGAATCGCCTGATGGACGAGGGGCGCGAGCGCGGGCACTTCGTCTCCCCGGCGATCTTCGATCACGTCGCCCCGGACATGCGCATCGCGCAGGAGGAGATCTTCGGTCCGGTCCTTTCGCTGATTCGCGTCCCTGATACGGCGGCCGCGCTCAAGGTCGCCAACGACGTCCGTTTCGGCCTCTCGGCGTCGGTCTACACCAACGACGTCGCCTCGATGTTCCGGTTCGTGGATCGCCTCGATGCCGGCATCATCCACGTCAACTCCCCCACCGTCGGGGGTGAAGCCCACATCCCGTTTGGCGGCATGAAGGCGACCGGCGTCGGACTTCGCGAGATGGGCCGTGTCGCGATCGATTTCTATACCGAGCTCAAGGTCGTCTACGTCGACTACACCGGCGGCGGCCGCAAGACGAACCTCTATTGAACCGGGCACCGCCATGTCCCTCCTGATCACCAACGGCCGCATCATCACCGCGTCGGATGACTACGTCGCCGACGTCTTCTGCGACAACGGTGTCGTCACGGCGATCGGAAAGGACCTGCCGTCGCATCGGTTTCAGGCTGATCGCATCATCGACGCGTCCGGGCAGTACGTCATCCCGGGCGGCATCGACGTGCACACGCACCTCAACATGCCGTTCGGCGGCTCGACCTCGGCCGACGACTTCGAGTCCGGCACCATCGCGGCGGCATTCGGCGGCACGACCAGCATCGTCGACTTCGCGATCCAGTATCGCGGCAGCACCATGCAGCACGCGCTCGACGACTGGCGGCGCCGCGCGGACGGGCTCGCGGTCATCGACTACGGCTTCCACATGATTGTGACCGAGCTGGAGGATGCCGGCCTCGGCGACATGGACCGCCTGGTGCGCGACGAAGGGGTCACCAGCTTCAAGCTGTTCATGGCCTACCCGGGCGTCTTCATGGTGGACGACGCGACGATCTTTCGGGCGCTGCGGCGGACCGGCGAGAACGGCGGCCTGGTGTGCATGCACGCGGAGAACGGCGGCATCATCGACGAGCTGGTGAAGGAGGCGCTGCGCAAAGGCCAGACCGCGCCGAAGTACCATGCGCTCACCCGTCCACCGACCGCCGAGGGTGAAGCCACCGGGCGCGCCATCGCGCTGGCGGAGATGGCCGGCGTACCGATCTACATCGTCCACCTGTCGGCGGCGCACGCGCTCGACAAGGTGCGGCAGGCGCGCGACATGGGCCTGCCGGCGTATGCGGAAACCTGCCCGCAATATCTGTTTCTCTCGTACGACAACTACGAGGAACCAGGATTCGATGGCGCCAAATACGTCATGTCGCCGCCGCTTCGCGAGAAGTGGCACCAGGACGTGCTGTGGAAGGGGCTCGCCAAGAACGACCTTCAGGTGATCTCGACGGACCACTGTCCCTTCTGCATGGCCGAACAGAAAGAGCTGGGCAAGGACGACTTCAGCAAAATCCCGAACGGCGCGCCCGGCATCGAGACGCGGCTCACGCTGGTGCACGACGGCGGCGTCCGCCCGGGGCGGATCACGATGAACCGCTTCGTCGAGCTCTGTTCGACGACCCCGGCCAAGATGTTCGGGCTGTTCCCGCGCAAGGGCGCCATCGCCGTCGGCAGCGATGCCGACATCGTCATCTTCGATCCGAACCGGACGACCACCCTCGGGGTGAAGACGCTGCACATGAAGGTGGACTACAACCCGTACGAGGGGCGGACGGTGCAGGGCTCGCCGTCGATCGTGATCAGTCACGGCGAGGTCGTCATCGAGGGGAATGCGTTCGTCGGACGCAAGGGCGCTGGACGGTTCCTGCGTCGCGGTCCCAGTCAGGCCCCCGCCGGCCTATGACGCGGGCGGTGACATCCCTCGGATCGCTGATCGAGTGCCTCGAACCGCGAGTCGACCCAGGCCCATCCGGCTGTACGCATCCGCCAACATGCAGACCCTGAATCACCAATCGTTTCGCGAACTGGTCGCGCGCCTGGAGCGCGTGACGCCGGAGAGTCCCCGCGTGTGGGGGCTGATGACGCCGCACGAGATGATCTGCCATGTGAACGACTCGTTCCTGGTCGGCATGGGCGAGCGGCAGGCCGCTGACATCAGCACGCGGGTGAGCCGGACGCTGATCAAGTGGGTGGCGCTGTACGCTCCGATGCGATGGCCGCAGGGACTCGACACGCGGCCGGAAGTGGACCCGCGCCGGGCGGGCACCGCGCCGATCGATTTCTGGCGCGATCGCGATGTGCTGGTTCGCACGATGACACGCTTTGCCGCGCACCCACCCGATTTCGCGTGGGGCCGGCATCCGATCTTCCAAGGGATGTCCGAACCGGCGTGGCGGCGATGGGGGTATCTCCACGTCGACCACCACCTGCGCCAGTTCGGCGCGTAGTCCTCTCAGCCGAACGAACATCCTTCCGCAGCGTCCGCCTGCCGGTGGACGCCACTTTGCAAAACACCCGCACGCCAGCACTTGCCGCCAGGTGATTCGCACCGACCCGAGTAGTCGCTACTCCGCCGGTTCGACCCGAACGCCGGCGGACTGATTCCGCCGCGAGAACCTGCGGCAACTGCTCGACGGGAACGACGCACCCGTCGGGAAACGCGTGCCCCGGGGCTGCGTGGTCGCGGCGCGCCCCCGTGCGCCCTTCGTGTCGACTGCATGGTGAGGCGATGACGGATAGAGCGGAAGGATCGAGTGTGGCGCTGCTGGATCTCATGGATCGGTGCCAGCGGGTGCTCGTCGGCCGTCAGTGGAAGGCGGGC
>JBDTSX010000389.1:0-5550 GCA_039930925.1 Acidobacteriota bacterium
GGATCGTGGGTCGCCGCCGCGGGCGGCGTCGCCTGGGCGCTGAGCGGCCTCACCACAGTCGTCACCAGCAGCGCCACGACCATGGCTCCCAGAAACACGCGACCGAGCCGCACACATATACTCATGATGAAAGTCCCCCCGGATAAGCCACCCCGGTCCGCGCGCGAAGCACGTGCGGCCGATGACGATCAGGAGAGCAAACCCGACGCCACTCGGGACGGGCGCGCTGACGGGGGCGGTTCAGCCATTTTTCCTGCCAAAAACGTCGATTCGGCACCTTTCAGGCAAGCCGCGACGACACCGATGAATGGACATTTTTGTCTGTTTGCGCAGTCATCGCCCGACACCAATGTCGGGACCGAAAAGCCGTGGAATGCCGCGTAGACGCGTTTCACCGCGATCTCGCCGGGCGGCGCGACCGCCAGCTGCCGCCGAGGCAGTTGGGACACTAATGTCGGTATGGGTTTTTTGTCAGACAAAAACGTAGTCTACGTATTTGTCGGACCGGCGTGTGGGCCCCGTCGCCGGACGGCAGCGCGCCGGCGGACGGGGAGGCCGCTTACGCGACCGGGGCCGGGAGCTCGGAATCGCCCATCAGGTAGGCGTCCACACCGCGCGCGGCGCTGCGGCCGTCGGCAATCGCCCAGACGATCAGCGACTGCCCGCGCTGCATGTCGCCGGCGGTGAAGACGCCGGGCTCGCTGGTCATCCAGTTCTCGTCGCGCCACACCGTGCCGCGATCGGTGATCCGCACCCCGAGCTCGGAGATCAGTCGGTTGCGCTCGGGACCGAGGAATCCCATCGCCAGCAGCACCAGGTCCGCGTCCAGCGCGAACTCCGTGCCCGGCTGCGGGACCACCCGCATCCCGCTCGCGTCGCGGACGATGTCCACCTGTACCGCGTTCAGCGTGGTGACGCGACCGGCGCTGTCGCCCACGAACCGCTGCGTCGAGACCGAGAACACCCGCTCCCCTCCCTCGTGATGCGCGGAGGAGGTGCGGAAGACGTTGGGCCACTGCGGCCAGGGATTGTCCTCGGCACGCTGTTCGGGAGGACGCGACAGCAGCTCGAACTGATGGACCGAGCGGGCCCCCTGACGGTGCACGGTGCCCAGGCAGTCGGCGCCGGTGTCACCGCCGCCGATGATCACGACGCGCTTGTCCTTCGCGGTCAGCTGCGGCTCCGCCGAGGTGTCGTCCCCCTCGCAGCGGCGGTTCTGCTGCGTCAGGAAGTCGACCGCAAAGTGAATCCCGTCGAGCTCGCGGCCGGGAATCGTCAGATCGCGCGGCGCGGTCGCGCCGCCGCAGAGGACCACGGCGCCGAACCTGCGGCGCAGCTCCGCGACCGGCAGATCGGCGCCGATCTCGACACCCGCGCGGAACGTGATGCCTTCCGCGGCCAGGACGGCGAGACGCCGATCCAGCACGCGCTTTTCCATCTTGAACTCGGGGATGCCGTAGCGCAGCAGCCCGCCGATTCGATCGGCCCGCTCGAAGACGGTGACGGTGTGTCCGGCCCGGTTCAACTGATCGGCCGCGGCGAGGCCGGCGGGCCCCGAGCCCACCACCGCGACGGTCCTGCCGGTGCGCCGCGCCGGCGGCTGCGGCACGATCCAGCCTTCCTCGAAGCCGCGATTGATGATCGCCAGCTCGATCCCCTTGATCGTGACCGGCGCGTCGTTGATCCCCAGCACGCACGCCCCCTCGCACGGAGCGGGACAGAGCTGGCCGGTGAACTCGGGGAAATTGTTGGTCGCGTGCAGCCGCTCGAGGGCCGACTGCCAGCCGTCGCGATACACCAGATCGTTCCAGTCCGGGATCAGGTTGCCGAGCGGGCACCCCTGATGGCAGAACGGAATCCCGCAATCCATGCAGCGGGCGCCCTGCTCGCGGACGACCGCGGCCGGATACGGCAGCATCACGTCGCGCCAGTCCAGCAGCCGGTCCGGAATCGCACGGTAGGGCTGGCCGGTACGCTGAATCTCGATGAAGCCGGTGACCTTACCCATTGGCCACTCTCGCCAGCTCCGCGACCTCCCGGTGCGAACTTCCGGTACGCGCGATCGCCTCCGCCACCATCACCCGTTTGTAATCGCGCGGCATGACGCGGATGAACTGCGGGCGCGCCGCGGTCCACTCCGACAACAGCTTCGCCGCGAGCTGGCTCGAGGTGTAGCGCAGGTGCGCGCTGAGCATGCGCCGCACCAGCTCGATATCGTCCGGCTGATCGAGCCGCTCGAGCTCCACCATGTCCCGGTTGCAGCGCCGCGAGAAGCTGGCGTCGCGATCGAGGACGTAGGCGATCCCGCCGCTCATGCCGGCCGCGAAGTTGCGGCCGGTCCGGCCGAGCACGACCACCCGGCCCCCGGTCATGTACTCGCAGCCATGATCGCCAACCCCCTCGACCACCGCGTGCGCGCCGCTGTTCCTGACCGCGAAGCGCTCGCCCGCGATCCCGCGCACGTAGGCCTCGCCTGACGTCGCGCCGTATAACGACACGTTGCCGATGATGATGTTGTCGGCGGCGTCGAACGTCGAGTGGCGCGAGGGATAGACGATCAGCTTGCCCCCGGACAGGCCCTTGCCGAAATAATCGTTCGAGTCTCCCTCGAGCGAGAGGGTCATGCCGCGAGGCACGAACGCGCCGAAGCTCTGGCCCGCGGTGCCGGTGAAGCGGATCCGGATGGTGTCGTCCGGCAGCCCGTCTCCGCCATGGCGGCGGGTCAGCTCGGAGCCCAGCATCGTCCCCACGGTCCGGTTCACGTTGCGGATGGTCTTGACGATCTCGACCGGCTCACGGCGCTCGAGCGCGGGGGCCGCCTCCGCAATCAGCGCCATGTCGAGCGCTTCGCCGAGGGCATGCTCCTGCGCGCGCACGCACCGCGTCGCCGATCCGGCCGGCACGTCCGGCTGATGGAGGATCTTCGAGAGGTCCACCCCCTTCGCCTTCCAGTGGCGGAGCGCCGGCTTCATCTCCAGACGGTCCACCCGGCCGATCATCTCCTCGATGGTGCGGAACCCGAGCTGCGCCATCAGCTGCCGCACATCCTCCGCCACGAACCGGAAGTAGTTCTCGACGAACTCGGGCTTGCCGTTGAACCGCTTGCGCAGTTCGGGGTCCTGCGTCGCGATCCCCACCGGGCAGGTATTCAGGTGGCAGACCCGCATCATGATGCAGCCGGATACGACCAGCGCCGCGGTCGCAAAGCCGTATTCCTCCGCACCGAGCAGCGCCGCCACGACCACGTCGCGGCCGGTCTTGAACTGCCCGTCGGCCTGCACGACGATCCGGTCGCGCAGGTTGTTCATCACCAGCACCTGCTGCGTCTCGGCCAGGCCGAGCTCCCAGGGAACGCCCGCGTGCTTGATCGAGGTCAGCGGCGACGCGCCGGTGCCGCCGTCATGGCCGGACACCAGGACCACGTCCGCATGCGCCTTCGCGACACCGGCCGCGACGGTGCCGACCCCCACTTCAGCAACCAGCTTGACGTGCACCCGCGCGCGCGGATTGGCGTTCTTCAAGTCGAAGATGAGCTGCGCCAGATCTTCGATCGAGTAGATATCGTGATGCGGCGGCGGCGAGATCAGCGTCACTCCCGGCGTGGAGTGCCGCACCTTGGCGATCGAGGGATGCACCTTGTGGCCGGGCAGCTGCCCGCCCTCGCCAGGCTTGGCCCCCTGCGCCATCTTGATCTGCAGGTCGTCCGCGTTGACCAGATATTCGCTGGTCACCCCGAACCGCGCCGACGCCACCTGCTTGATGGCGCTGCGGCGCGAGTCGCCGTTCGCGTCCAGGCGGTTGCGCGCGGGATCCTCGCCTCCTTCGCCGGTGTTCGACTTGCCGCCGATGCGGTTCATCGCGATCGCGATCGTCTCGTGCGCTTCCAGGCTGATCGATCCGTACGACATCGCGCCGGTCGCGAAGCGCTTGATGATCGATTCGATCGGCTCCACCTCGTCGAGCGGCACCGGCTCGGCCGCCAGCTTGAAGTCGAGCAGGCCACGGAGGGTGCCAAGCTTCCGGCTCTGATCGTTCACGAGCGTCGTGTACTCGCGGTAGACCCCGAACTGGCCGCTTCGCGTCGCATGCTGCAGCTTCTGCACCGTCGCCGGGTTGAAGAGGTGCATCTCGCCGTCGCGCCGCCACTGATACTCGCCGCCCGCTTCGAGATCCCCCGGCAGGTCGGTCCTCGACGGAAACGCGCGCTTGTAGCGGGCCAGCACTTCCTGGGCGATGACATCGAGGCCGACGCCGCCGATGCGCGACGCCGTGTTCGTGAAATAGCGATCGACGAACGCCTGCTCGAGGCCGATCGCCTCGAACACCTGCGCGCCGCAATAGCTCTGCAGCGTCGAGATGCCCATCTTGGACATCACCTTCAGGATGCCCTTGTTGAGCGCGTGGAGGTAATTGTCCACCGCCCGGTCGCGGGTCATCTCGGTCAGGATGTCCTGCCGGATCATGTCGTCGAGGGTCTCGAACGCGAGATACGGGTTCACCACCCCGGCGCCATAGCCAATCAGCAGCGCGACGTGATGCACTTCGCGCGCATCGCCGGTCTCGACCACCAGGGCGCACCGGGTGCGGGTCCCTTCGCGCACGAGATGGTGGTGCACGCCGGCCGTCGCCAGCAGGCTCGGAATCGGGGCGAAGTACTTGCTCACGCCGCGATCCGACAGAATCACCACGGTGTGCCCGGCCTCGACGGCGTTACTGGCCTGCGCGCACAGTTCGTCGAGCGCACGCTCGAGACCCGCCGCGCCTTCTTCGGGACGGTAGAGCATCGAGAGCGTGGTCGAGCGGAACCCGCGCAGGTCGGTGTGGCGCAGCTTCGCGGTCTGCTGGTTGTCGATGATCGGATACGCGATCCCGATCTGCCGGCACGACTCCGGCCGCGGCTTCAGGAGGTTGCCCTCGGGACCGATCGTCGATCCCATCGAGGTCACGATCTCTTCGCGGATCGCGTCGAGCGGCGGGTTGGTGACCTGCGCGAAGAGCTGCTTGAAATAGTCGTAGAGCAGCCGCGGCCGATCCGACAGGACCGCGAGCGGCGTGTCGGTGCCCATCGATCCCAGCGCTTCTTCCCCGCCCCGCGCCATCGGCGCCAGGAGCAGCTTCAGGTCCTCCTGGGTGTAACCGAAGGTCTGCTGCTGCTGCAGCACGCTCAGGTGATCCGGCTCCGGCAGAAAGGGCGCCGGCGCCACCTCGTCGATCGGGATCAGGTTCTCGCGCAGCCAGTCCGCGTACGGATGCGCGCGGGCGAGCTGATCCTTGATCTCTTCGTCGGCGACGATGCGGCCGCGCGCGGTGTCCACCAGGAAGATTTTCCCGGGATGCAGCCGCTCCTTGATCAGAATGTCCTCCGCCGGAATGTCGAGCACGCCCACTTCGGAGGCGACCACCACCAGGCCGTCCTTCGTGACGTAGTACCGCGACGGCCTCAGCCCGTTGCGATCGAGCACCGCGCCGATCACCGTGCCGTCGGTGAAGGCGACCGACGCCGGGCCGTCCCACGGCTCCATCAGCGACGAGTGATACTCGTAGAAGGCG
>JBDTSX010000390.1:0-5550 GCA_039930925.1 Acidobacteriota bacterium
GAGACCACGAACGAGGAGCTGCAATCGACCAACGAGGAACTGGAGACGATGAACGAGGAGCTGCAGTCGACGAACGAAGAGCTGCAGACCATGAACGACGAGATCCGCACCAGGAGCACGGACACGGGCGCATTGAACTCGTATCTCGAATCGATCTTCACGAGCCTGCGCTCGGCGGTCGTCGTGCTCGACGCCGACCGCCGCGTCCAGTTGTGGAATGCGCGCGCGCAGGAGTTATGGGGGGTGACGTCGGCGGAAACGCGCGGCGCGGATTTCCTGACGCTCGACATCGGCTTGCCGGTTGGCGAGCTGACCGAACCGATCGAGTCGGTCCTGATGGGCGCGGCTGACCACCGGGACGTCGCGATCCGGGCGACGAACCGTCGCGGCAAGCCGATCGAATGCACGGTCAGCGTGGCGCCGCTGCGGCGTCTGGGCGCGAAGCAGGCAACCGGCGTGATCCTGCTGATGGACGACGGTGCCGTGGTCGTCGGTCAGCCCGCGCCTGATGCGTGACGGCCGTCACTCCGATTTCTTGGTGTCCGCCTTCGGCATCTCCGCCGCCTGAGCGTTTTCCACCAGATCCGGGACGGGCTCTCCCGCTTCGTGGTGGGACATCCGGTTCACCAACAGGTCGCGCACTGTCGCGGCGTGCCCGTCGGCCGCCAGGGCGCGCTCGTCGAACGTTTTCGCGACCCACAGGTTGTTCCGGGTGCGCGCGCGGGCGGCCAGCCGGTGCGTCAGCGCCGCGCGCTCCTCGAGCGAGCGGAGCGCAATCCACAGCGCACGATCTACCGAGTCGGTCTGGGCTGCCAACATGCTCTCCGGCGAGTAAATGTGGCCGACGCGGCAGCGATAACGCACCAGACCCCGCTCCTCCGCTTCCCAGAGCGTGCCGTGGCACTCCGGGCAGGTGAAGACGGACACTTTCCCCGGCCGGTCGCCTTCACTCAGCGCGAGCGGCGGCCGGCCCGCATCCGGCTCCATCGCCACCACGTGCGGACCGAGCCGCTCGGGCGCTAGCTCCGGCGCCGAAAGGCTGGCGGCCTCCTCTGTCGCCAGCCGATCCGCTCCGCTCCTGGCCAGTGCCGTCAGGCGCGCGCCGATCTCCGCCACCTTCAGCGTGTAGTCGATCGGTACAAACGCCGCAGCGCTGCGCGGCATGCTCGACGCGAACGCCTCCGCCGGATCCTGGACGATCGTGATCCCTCCGGCTTCCTTCACGGCTGCCAGCCCCGCGGTCCCGTCGTCCAGCGCGCCGGTGAGCACCACGCCGACGACCCGCGACCCGTAGGTGCGCGCGGCCGAACGGAACAGGGGATCCACGGCCGGCCGGCTGCCGTTTTCGGTAGGGCCGTGCAGCATCCGGACGCGGCCGCGCTCGATCGTCAGGTGATGATCCGGACGCGCGACATAAATGCGTCCGTGCTGAATCGCCGTGCCGTCGTCGGGATGGACGGCCGGCAGAGGGCCGACCCGCGTCAGGATCTCCGGAAGCACGCTGCGCCCTCGCGAGACATGCAGGACGACAAAGACCGCCGCGGGCAGGTCGGCCGGCAGGCTGGCCACGACCGCGCTGATTGCTTCCACTCCGCCCGCCGATGCCCCGATGACGACGATGTCGTGTGCTGCCATGAGTCTCCCGGGCAATGATGCACGCTGCGTGCCCCGCGGCCCTCACCGATTACGGTCTTGTCAGTCTGTTGAGGGCGGGCCTATCCTGCTCACCGGCGAGCCAGATAATTGCGGATGTGTACCGTTCGGCACACTATACTCAGATCACGTCTCGAGGTCTTATTCCTTCGGCGCCATCAGCGTTGGCGCTAGATCTTGCTCGGCTTGAGCGGCCGGACCTATGGACACCATTCAGATTCTCACCTTGAAAACGACCAATGCCCTGGGAAAACTGGCGGATCTGCAGCGCCGCGCCGACGGCGCGACGGACAAGCTGGCGCCCGTGATCAAGCCGGCGCTCAAGGAGCTGACCGGCGCTCTCGAAGAGCTGCAGGTCGCCAACGAGCACCTGCAGGCGCAGGTCGAGGAGCTGGCCTCCGCGAGATGGAAAATCTCCACGGCCGAACAACGGCTCGAGGAGTTCGCGAACGCGCTGCCGGTGCCCTGCTTGTGGACCGATGCCGCCGGGGTGATCGACGACGGAAATGCGGCGGCGTGCTCCCTCCTGAACATCTCCCGTCAGCGGCTGCCTGGAAAGCCCCTCATGCTGTTCATCACCGACCGCGACGCCCTGTTCGCCGCGATGGAATCGCTGCGGCGCGGGGGCATGTCCACGACGGTCGAGCTCCAGCTGACGGTCCGGCCGCGCGAGCGCCGGCCCCGCATTTCGCGGGTGATCGGGCGAACGACCGAACACGATCCGCGCTGGACCTGGTTCCTCCAGGAGTCGCCTCAGATCGAAACGCCCTCGATGTCCTGAGCGGCGGCCGAGGCTGGTCCGCGGCCACTGCGCGCACCGATTGGCTTCTGAAGGCCGGTCGGTCACCATGGCATGTGAAGCGGATGGTCCGCGCTGACGTAGGATTTCGCGTCGCTCCTGACCGCCTCAGTGCTCGTCGGCTTCAGCCGATCCGCGTCCTGCCCTTGCGCCGTTCGAGACGGCCGCCGCGTCCCTGAGGCAGTTCGTCCCGCCTAATGAGCATTCCGTCCCACGGCCCGCACGCGCGGCTGCTCTGCCTGATATAGAGATAGCCTTCGCTCTTTCGCCGTGAAGGGCGGCGCGTATCTGTGCGGACCGGCTCGTGTATCGACGCGCAGGTGGCCCCCTGGAGACAGCATGATCATCGGCACGTTCGGACAGGACCTCCGCTACGCCACGCGTCTGCTCGTGCGGAGTCCCGGCTTCGCCGCGGTTGCCATCACCACGCTGGCCCTCGGTATCGGCGCCGCGACGACGATCTTCTCCGTGGTCAATGCGGTGCTGCTGCGTCCGCTGCCGTATCGGGAGCCGGCGCGGCTGGCGAATCTGTGGGTCGATCTCGGCGTGGGCGCACAGTCGCTCCCGGCGATGTCGCCGGGGGATTTCGCAGACTACCGGCGCCGCAGCCGGTCGTTCGAAGCGCTGGCGGCCGGCGCGGGAGGGCAGGTCGTTGGCGCTACCGGCGCCCTGACCGGGCGCGGCGGCGAAGCGGAGCGCGTGGACGTGTCGCCGGTCACGGCAAGCTTCTTTCCCATGCTCGGCGTCGATCCGATCTACGGGCGGCACTTCACTGCCGGCGAGGAGGCGCCGGGCGGACCGAAGGTCGTGATCCTCAGCTACGGCCTGTGGATGCGGCGATACGGCGGCGATCCAGCCATCGTTGGACGGTCGATTTCCTTGGATGGTCTCGATCAGACCGTGGTCGGCGTCATGCCCCGGGACTTTCATCTGTGGCTTCCCTCGGAAGCCTTTCTCATCACCGACTCGCAAATCTGGACGCCGCTTCAGTTCGATTACGGCACCCCGCTCCCCCGGAACTTCACATTCTTCACGGTCTTCGGCAGGCTGCGGCCAGGGGTGACGTTCGGCCAGGCGCAGTCGGACATGGACGGCATCGCGCGGCAACTGCGCGCCGAGCACGCCGAGCTCGAAGCCGCGGACATGCGCGTCCGCGTCGTCCCGCTCCAGGAGGACGTGGTCAAACACGCGCGGCCGGCGCTGATCGCGCTCTTCATTGCGGTGGGATTCGTGCTGCTGATTGCGTGCGCCAATGTCGCGCACCTGCTGCTCGCGCGCGCGACGGCGCGTGAGCGGGAGATTGCGGTCCGCGGCGCCCTGGGCGCGAGCCGCTGGCGCGTCCTCCGTCAGCTCGCCACTGAAAGCCTGGTCCTGGCCGCCGCCGGCGGCATCATCGGCATCGGCCTGGCGTGGATCGCCACGCGGGCGCTGGTGTCGCTGAATCCCGCGAACCTGCCGCGCCTCGACGCGGTTCGGATCGATGCCACGGTCGTGTTGTTCGCGATCGCCGCGAGCACCGTGACGGCGGTCTTTTTCGGCCTGGTGCCCGCCCTCCGCGCGGCCGGGATCGATTTGAATCGCACGCTCCGCGCCACCGGCTCCCGGTCCGGCACGCACCTCCGCGTGCGCAACGTGATGTTGATCGGCGAGATGGCCGTGGCGCTGGTGCTGCTCATCGGCGCCGGGCTGATGGTGCGCAGTTTCACGGCGCTCCAGCAGGTGCGGCCCGGCTTCGAGCCCGCGGGCCTCCTGACGTTCCGGGTAGCCTTGCCGCTGGCCAAATACCGCAAGCCCGACAGCCGGATCGCGCTGCTCCGGGAGATGGAGGATCAGCTCCGCGGGCTGCCGGGCGTGACGGATGTCGGTCTCACTTCACAGTTGCCGCTCACCGGCAGCGGGCCGTTGTCGCCGTTCGCCTACAACGAGGAAACGGCGCGCAACTGGGAGAGTGAAACGTCGGACGGACGCGGCGTCTCTCCGGCGTACTTCCGGACGATGGGCACGCGCCTCATTGCGGGGCGGTATTTCGATGCGTTCGATCCACGCGACCAGAGCCGGATCATCGTTGACGAGACGCTGGCGGCGCGCGCCTGGCCGGGCGAGAGCGCCGTCGGCAAGCGCCTGCAGGTGCAGCCGAACGGGACGCCCAAGCCCTTCGCCGAAGTCATCGGAGTCGTCGAACACATCAGGTCACACGATCTCGCCCGGGCGGTCCGGCCGCAGATCTATTCGCCCCTCCCGGCGGTCAGCCGGCTGTTCGTCGTAGTCCGCGCCTCGACCGAGCCGGCCTCACTGACCGCGCAGGTCAGGGAGGTGATGGCGCGTCTCGACCCGGATCTGCCGATCGATCGGGTCCGGCCGATGTCGGCCTACCTGGCCGATGGCCTCGCGCAGACCAGGCTGAGTCTGCTGCTGATGTCGTTCTTCGGCGCCTCGGCGCTGCTGTTGTCGTGCGTCGGGATTTACGGCGTGTTCTCCTACGCGGTGGGTCAGCGGACGCGGGAGATCGGCATCCGGATGGCGCTCGGACAGGAGCCTTGGCGGATTCGCAATCTGGTGCTCGCGGAAGGCCTGCGCATGATCGCGATCAGCACCGGGATCGGTTGGTTCATCGCCTACGCCGTCACCCGCGTGGCGTCGACATTTCTCTACCAGGTACACCCCGGCGACCCGGCGACCTTCGCCACCATGGCGGCGGTGCTGGTGTCCGTCGCGCTCGCCGGCTGCTACATCCCCGCCCGCCGCGCGACCCGCGTGAACCCGACGATCGCGTTGAAGGCCGAGTAAGAACGAGTCGCTGACCGGTATCGCTCCGCTGTGCGCCCGCGCGCCGGAGCGTCAGCCCATCTTCTGCATCGACGACAGGAAGTCCTGGTTCGACTTGGTCTTCCCCATCTTGTCGAGGAGCAGTTCCATCGCTTCGACCGCGGAGAGCGGCGCGAGGACTTTGCGCAGGACCCATACGCGATTGAGATCCTCGCGCGGCAGCAGCAGTTCCTCTTTGCGCGTGCCGCTCTTCTGCATGTCGATCGACGGGAAGACCCGCTTGTCGGTGAGCTTCCGATCGAGGTGGATCTCCATGTTGCCGGTGCCCTTGA
>JBDTSX010000391.1:0-5548 GCA_039930925.1 Acidobacteriota bacterium
CCGGCTGAAGCCGGACGCCACGGGGATCGAAAAGCCGGACGCCACGGGGCGGATGTAAACCATTTGCAAATCAGACAAGAAGGATCACTACAATGTTGAAGACTCTCGCTATCGGTACTGTCGCGGCGGTGATGATGACGCTGTCCGCATCGACCCGGGCCATCGCGGCCGACCAGGACATCGTCGACACGGCGGTCGCGGCCGGCTCGTTCACGACGCTCGCGAAAGCGCTGGCGGCCGCCGACCTGGTGCAGACACTCAAGGGAGCCGGACCGTTCACGGTGTTCGCGCCGACCGACGAGGCATTCGCGAAGCTGCCCGCCGGCACGCTCGAGACGCTGCTCAAGCCAGAGAACAAGGCGAAGTTGCAGCGCATTCTGACCTATCACGTCGTACCCGGGCGGGTGATGGCGGCCGACGTGGTGAAGATGCAGTCAGCCAAGGCGGTCAGCGGCGACTCGATCGCGATCGTCGCGAAGAACGGCACCGTCATGGTCGGAAAAGCGCACGTCGTCAAGACGGACATCGCCGCGTCGAACGGCGTCATCCACGTGATCGACACGGTCATGCTGCCCGCGGACAAATAGGCACACGGTATGGATGCGCAGGTTCTACTCACCGGCGCCACCGGCTACATTGGCGGTCGCCTTCTTCGACGCTTCGAGGAAGGCGGCCGCGCCGTCCGCTGCCTGGTGCGGCAGCCCGGACGGCTGAGAACGGTCTCGCCGGATACCGACGTCGTCGCCGGCGACTGCCTGGACCAGGCATCGCTCGACCGGGCCTGCGCGGGCGTGCACACGGCGTACTATCTGGTCCACTCGATGGCCAGCGGATCGAGCTTCGCGCAGATTGATCGCGACGCCGCCGGCAAGTTCGGAAAGGCGGCCGCGCGCGCCGGCGTGCGGCGGATCGTCTATCTCGGCGGGTTGATCGATGCCGCCAGTCCCCCCTCCGCCCATCTCAAGAGCCGCGCCGAGACCGGCGACATCCTCCGCGAAAGCGGCGTTCCCGTGGTCGAATTCCGGGCGTCGATTGTGATCGGCTCCGGCAGCCTCTCCTTCGAGATGATCCGCGCGCTGGTCGAGCGGCTCCCGCTGATGGTGTGTCCCCGGTGGGTCGACACGCTCACTCAGCCGATCGCGATCGCCGACGTGGTCGCGTATTTGGAGGCAGCGCTCGATCTGCCAGACGGCTCGGGCGGCGTGTTCGAGATTGGCGGGCCCGAGGTCGTCTCGTACGGCGACATGATGCGTGAATATGCATCGCTGCGGGGACTGCGCCGGTGGCTCGTGCCGATACCGGTGTTGACGCCGCATCTGTCGGGGCTCTGGCTGGCCCTGGTCACACCCGCGCAGGCGCGCGTCGGCCGCGCGCTCGTGGACGGCTTGAAAAACTCCACCGTGGTGCGTTCGCCGGCGGCCCGCGAGGCATTCCGGATCGAGCCGATGCCGCTCCGCACGGCATTCGTCCGGGCGATCGACGACGGCGCGGCGGCGCGCACCAAGGTCGACACGCGGACGGTGGTGGTGGACGTGCCGCCGGAGCAGGCCTTCGCCCCGATCCGGCGCATCGGCGGCGCCAACGGTTGGTATTTCGGAAATCTTCTCTGGCTGGTGCGAGGCCGGATGGACAAGTGGCTCGGCGGCGTCGGCATGAGCCGTGGGCGCCGCGATGCCGACACCTGCATCGTCGGCGACACGATCGACGGCTGGACCGTTGAAGCCTATGAGCCCGATCGGCGGCTGCGGCTCTCGGCCGATCTGAAACTACCCGGCCGCGGCTGGCTCGAGTTCGAGGTGACGCCGCTCGATGGCGGACGACGCTCGCTGGTGCGGCAGACTGCCACGTTCGATCCCCGCGGGCTGCTGGGGCGCGCGTACTGGTACGCCGTGCTGCCGGTGCACGCCGTCCTGTTCCGAGGGATGCTCCGGCGGATCGCGACCCGCGGCGCGGCGGTCACCATCTCGCCTGATGCGATGCTGCGACGCTGAAGGCCCACCCCGAGCCCCCAGTCAACGCACCGCGAACCAGTTGACGTCAGCCGCCGTGGCGGTGCTTCCGTTCGCGTCAATCACCAGCCTCAGCACGTGCACGCCGGACGGCAGACTGACGCCGGTCTTCGTCACCGTCGCCCAGGTGTCCCACCCGCCGGTGGTCGGGATGACGATCGGGCCTGTCACGTCGGCGCCATCGACCGCCAGGTGGAACGTGCCCCCCGGGCCGTTCGATGCGACCCGAAGATCGATCGCATAGGTGCCCGCCGCTGGAATGTTGACCGAATATCCCAGCCACTCCCCTCCGCGTACGGACTTGATGTTGTAGCCGCCGCCGGCGTCGGTGGTGCCGCGAATATCCACGTCGTCGTTCCGGTACGCGCCGGTGCTGTTGCCGGTCGTGAGGTCGTGGTAGGCGGCCCCCTCGCCCCCCTTGTCGTAATTCTCGGCCTCAATCCTGCCCGGGAGGGCGACCGGCGTGCCGCTGTAGGCCATCGACGGATTGGTAGCGGTCGAGGTCACCGTGATCCAGTTGATGTCGGCGGCCGACCCGGTGGAGCCATTCGCATCGACGATGAACTTGAGGACGTGCGTGCCGGCTGGCAGGGTCACGCCGGTTTTCGTCGCCGTTTGCCAGGAGCCCCAGCCGCCGGTATCCGGCAGGGCAATCGGGCCGGACACGTCGGTGCCGTCCACGGTCAGGTGCACCGTCCCGCCGGTGCCGCTCGAGGCGATGCGGAAGCCGAACGCGTAGCTGCCGGCGGCGGCGACGTCCACCGTGTAGGCGAGCCACTCACCAGCGCGCACCCCCTTGACGTTGTAGCTGCCGCTAGAATCCGCGGTAACTCGAATGTCCACGTCGTCATTCCGGTACGCGCCTGGATTGTTGCCGGCGGTCGTGTCGTGATAGGCGACGCCGTCTCCCCCCTTGTCGTAGTTCTCGACCTCAATGGTCCCTGGCAGCGCGATCGCGGTACCGGTGAACGACGTCGGCGTTCCGGGCGGATCTGGCGGGATCACCGTGGTGCCGGTCATCGCCGCGTTGAGCGTCGTGAAGTTGACGCCGATGTCGGTGCCGGCGGTGCCGGCGCCCCGCGAGAGGCTCGTCGAAACAAGCCGGTAGTCGGCGGCGGCGGCGTTCACAAAGCCGGCGACCCACTGCGCCATCGAGGGATAGTCGTTGCCGCCGGGATAGAACCTCGGGTCAGCGCCGCCGATCGCATTGCGGAGCACGATCGCGCCGGGCGCATACGCCGCGAGCGAGCCGTTGCCCTCCTGCGTGCCGCTGCCCATGATCCCGTAGGCGTTGTCCCGCAGCAGATTGTTGGTCAGCGTCACGCCGTAGATCGGGGTCGTCGCCGGCGTCGGCCCTTCGTAAAACAGGAACGTGTCGCCGCCGCTGCTGTCGATGGTGTTGTGATCGAAGGTGATGTCGCGCGGACCGTTGCCCATGATCGCGAACCAGCCGTTGGCGAGCGCCCCTGGATGCACATACGAGGGGCTGACGTCGTAGACCAGGTTGTCGCGGATGACGATGTGGTTGGTCTGGCGCGACGGCCAGTTGTCGTCGTACCCCGAAATGTTGAACACCGCCGCGACGTGCCGGACGATGTTGTGCTGGAAGGTGACGTTCTGGACGACCGTGGACGGCGCCGTGCCATCCTGGTTGCGGGGCGTAAAGAGAATCGAGTAACCCTGCTGGGCGCCGGCCCAGTTGTTTTCGATGGTGTTGCCCTCGATCAGCACCGTGTCGGCGCTCTTCAGCTCGATCAGGTTCTTGGAGACCCACGACTGCGTCATCCAGGCGAGCGGCTTGGAGATGTAGTTGCGCCGGATCGTGATATTCGAGGGCACGAGGTTCGGGATCGAGGGATCGCTGCCGCCGAACATGATGTTTTCCCCCGAGCCTTCGACGTAGTTGTTTTCGATCAGGTACGGGCCCGGGCCGTTCCAGCCCGCGATCGCCTGCGCATCGTTGACCGGATCCTTGATGTCCGAAATGTAGGAGTTGAGGATCTGCGTCTCGCCGCTGTTCAGGCTGATCCCGCGGCGCTGCGTATACCCGGGATTGCCGTGGATGTAGCAGCGGTCGATCACGAGATGGTGGGGCACGGAGGCGAGCGTCGACTGCGCCGCGCCGTAGCCGCCGAGCTCGACCAGGTTCGCGCTGCTCGTCGTCGTACTCGGGAGGATCTCGAGAAACATCAGCCGCCAGTAGGCGGCGGCGCCGACGGTCTTGAAGGCGGCGCCATTCTGCGTCGAGCGGATCTTCGCCAGCCGCGTCGAGTAGGTCGGACCGATCCGCGCGCCGGCTGCGGGCAATGAGCCGTCCGGCGCCGCGGAGCGGATCGTCACGTACGACGAACCTCCTTTTGCCGGCAGCCGGTAGTTGCCCGTGAAGACGGCTCCGGCAGCGATCAGGATCGTGTCACCCGGCTGCGCCGCATCGATTGCGGCCTGCAGGTCCCCTCCGGCGTTGACCGTCAGCGTGGCCGCACCAGCGCGGCCGGCCGACAGGAACAGACCCAGACACAATCCCAGCGTGAGACATTTCATCAGTTGAAGACCCTTTGGAAAAATAAAAAGTGTGCGGGCTCGAGGGGCAATCGCCACGCCACGTGCGGAATGCAGCGATTCACTGCGCGTTTCCGCGGGTGGCGCCTGACGCCGCGAGCGCTATGACGCAGAAGCCAACACCTCTACGCGTCAATTCTTCATGGAGTATCTGGAAGCACAGGGAAAACGTGCGATGTAACCGCTACAGCTCAGTTGGGTCCCGCTTCGCTGACCGCTGCGCGGCACGTGCCCGTCGTCATCGGAACGAGCACACGACGTAGTTCCCGACAGACCGGCCATCGCGCGCGTGATGCCTCGCGATCACAGTCCTGTCTGGCTGCTGACGACTGGCCATCCCGTTCGCATGTGTGATTTTGGCGCCGCAGGCGTTAGGGCTCGAGGCTCGCGCTCCGCGTGGGGTCCGGCTTCAGCCGGACCTTCATCGGCAGCTGTGAGGTTCATCCCCCGTCAGCGTTATCTACGCTAATGGGATCCCGGCCGCTCGTTCTCGCACCCCGCATGTATAGTCTGAATCATCCGCTCTATGGATCAGGGGTTCCCGCCGCCTTGATCGTCACGGATTTCGGCACTTCAGGAGTCATGTCATGAATCCACGCCCGTCGCGTCAGCGCCGCGTCATTGCCGTCACGTGCGCGGTTCTCGGTGTCTGTGCTGTGGCGCGCGCCCAGTCGGCGCTGGACGGCTTCGATCCTGGCGCGAACAATACCGTCAGCGCCATCGCCGTCCAGGCGGACGGGAAAATCCTTGTCGGCGGTAGTTTCACGGGACTCGGCGGGGGCATCGGGGCTACCTCCCGTCAGCGTATCGGACGGCTCAATCCGGATGGCTCGGTCGATCCGACCTTCAATCCGGGTGCGAACGGCGACGTCAGGGTCATCGTCGTGCAGCCGGACGGCAAGATCCTGGTCGGCGGCGGCTTCACGACGCTCGGCGGCGGCGCGCGCAACCGGATCGGTCGTCTGAACGCCGACGGCTCG
>JBDTSX010000392.1:0-5538 GCA_039930925.1 Acidobacteriota bacterium
CCGGATTGCAGCGCACGCTTCGCCGTGGAGTAGCCGATTCCGCGCGATCCGCCGGTGATCACCGCGACGCGGTCTTTCAAGTCAAGCTGGTTCATGGTTGCTCGCTACGCCGATTGTTGAAGAGAGCCGGACCCGCCAGTTAGGAGTGCTTTCAAAACCGCCATCTCTAGCCTGTGCACCCCGCTTCAAACTGTCAAATTTCGTCCGGCTTCAAGTCTGTCCCGTTGAGTCCGGCCTCAAGGCTGTTCCGGTGGCGTCCGGCTTCAGCCGGACGATCCGGGGTCTTGTCCATCCACACCTCGCCACCGGAACCAATCTCGACCAGTGCCTGAACGCCGGCGATGTTTGGGTCGCGGAGGGACATTGTATAAATTGATCCCCTTGGCGCAGTCGAGCGAGCTCCCGCCGCCGAGCCCGACGATCGAATCGACGCCCAGCGGTTCCGCAAACTGCCGGCCCGCTTCCACCATCTCGCTGTCCGGGTTGACGCCGAAGTCGTGAAAGGGGACCGCCTCAACGCCCGCGGCCTCGAGCAGCCGCATCGCGGAAGCCACCTGCCCGGCCTGCACCAGGCCGTCGTCCGCGACGAGCAGGGTCCGCTCGAACCGCAGGTCCCGCGCGAGTTGACCGAGACGTTCGATGCTGCCGCGCTCGAAAACGCCGCGGGTCCGAAGCTGAAAATCGAAGGGAATCATCGAAGCCCTAACCCCTGAGCCTCGAGAGTCGTCGGTCTGGCGCCCCGCGTCGTCACGAGTAGCCGAGCTCCGGATGGACGGCCTTGAGAATCAGGGCGAACAGTGGATGCACGATCATCGGGAACACACGCCACGCGACCACGAGACCGATCATCTGGAACATCGGCGCGTGGCTGAGCTCGCGCACGCGCACCGCGGTGGATTCCGGCAGCACCAGACCAATCACCGTGGCGCCATCGAGCGGCGGCAGCGGGATCAGGTTGAACGCGCAGAGAAAGACGTTCAGCGTCAGGAAGATCGAGAGGAGGTCGCCGGCGAACGACCGGCCCCCCACCGCGACCGACGCGACCAGGTGCTCGTAGTTGGCGCTGTCCGGCGGGAAGAACCATCCTGCGGCCAGCCCAATCCTGATCAGGACGAACGCGACCACCGCAATCGACAGGTTGCCGGCCGGCCCGGCCGCGGCCATCAGCGCCGCGCGTTTCGGATAGCGGGCCGCCCAGTGCGGATCGTAGGGGGTGCTGGCCCAGCCGATCGCCCATCCCTGGGTGAGCGCCGTCAGCAGCGGGACGACGAGCATCCCGATCGGCTCACGCCGGATGTGCGGAACGGGAGAGAGCGAGACCTGCCCGGCGTGATACCCGGTCGGGTCCCCGAGACGGTGCGCGACGAGCGCATGCATCGCTTCGTGCACCGTCGTCGAGAACAGGAACGCCACGAACCACAGGAACCCCACCGCGAGGGCGTGTTGATCCATCGCTCCAATAGTGTCATTCCCGGTGCGGCCCGCCAACCCAGGGATGGTCGTGAGTGCCGCCCGACCAATGGCCGGGGGCGGGCGCGGTGTAAGATCCGCCGATGCGTAGAACCGAGGCGAGGAGATGCATCACAGCCGCCGCGTTGGCCGCGCTCATGCCCTGCACGGCGTACGCGCAGGGCGCACCGGACTGGACCGCCGTCCAGGCGGAGGCGGTCAAGACGATTCAGGCCTACGTCCGCATCGACACCTCGAACCCGCCGGGTGATGTCACGAAAGCGGCGGAGTTCCTGAGCGGAATATTCGATCGGGAAGGCATCCCGGTGAAACGCTACGAGTCCGCGCCCGGCCGCACCATCCTGGTCGCCCGCCTGAGGGGCCGAGGCGCCGCAAAGCCGATTCTGCTCCTCAACCACATGGACGTGGTGCCCACGGATCCCGCGCGGTGGAGCCACGATCCCTTTGCCGCCGAGATCGCGGACGGCAGGATCTGGGGTCGCGGGACGATCGACATGAAAGGGCTCGGGGTCGTGCAGTTGATGGCGTTCCTGTCACTGAAGCGGCAGAACGTGCCGCTCGATCGCGACGTCATCTTCATGGCGGTGCCGGACGAAGAAGTTGGCGGCGGGCTCGGCGCCGAATGGATGCTGAAGAACCATTTCAGCGACCTCGACCCGGAATTCATTCTCGACGAAGGCGGACTCGGCAGCCGCGACCTCTTCGCGGCCGGGAAGCTGGTGTTCGGCATCTCGGTGGCGGAGAAGAAGCTGATCTGGCTGAAGCTGCGCGCGGTGGGCGTGTCCGGCCACGGATCGCAGCCCAACGATCAGAATCCCAACGATCACCTGACGCGGGCGCTGGCGCGGATGCTCAGCGAACCCCTGCCGACGTCTCCGTTCTCCGTCCTCGAAACGATGAAGTCGCGGGTCGGACCCCTCGCCGCGAACAAGTTCAACAACGCGATTCAACACTCGACGATTTCAATTACCACGCTTCGATCGGGAGTCGGCGATCCGCCCAAGGTGAACGTCATCCCGTCGGTCGCCGAAGCGACGCTCGACTGCCGCGTCCTCCCGGGCACGACCACGGAGCAATGGGTGGCAGAGATACGCCGGCGCCTCGCCGATCCGTCGATCGAGATCGAAATCATCAACGAAGGGGCGGACCCGACCGTGACGGCGCAGGATTCGTCGTTTTATCGGGCGCTGGAGTCCGCCGTCAAGCGGAAGCACCCTGAGGCGATCGTCACGCCGATGGTGGTGCCTTACACCACGGACTCCAACAAATACCGGCCGCGCGGCGTGAAGGCGTACGGGTTCACGCCGGTGATCGTGCCGGCCGCCGCCGTCGCGTCGATGCATGGCGACGCCGAGTTCCTGCCGATCGATGCGATTGGGCCGGCGATTGAGATCCTGTTCGAGGCGTTGAAGGAGACGGCGGGGTGACGCGTGGGGTGACATCGCTCGCCGTCGCTCTGCTGCTGCTGCCGCAGCCAGCCATCCCCGCGCAGGCCCCTGCTTCCGATCCGCGGGGCTACCTGTGCTACCGCGCGACGTCGCCGCTGAGCGTGGACGGACGACTGGATGATGCGGCGTGGCGCGAGGCGCCGTGGACCGAGGACTTCGTCGATATCGAGGGCGACCGGAAGCCGGCGCCGCCGCTCCGCACCCGCGCGAAGATGCTCTGGGACGACACCTACTTCTACATCGGCGCCGAGCTCGTCGAGCCGCATGTCTGGGCGACGATGAAGGCGCACGATTCGGTGATCTTTCACGAGAACGACTTCGAGTTCTTCATCGATCCGAACGGGGACAACCACGAGTACTACGAGTTCGAGATCAATGCGCTCGGCACCGGATGGGACCTGCTGCTGACGCGCCCGTACAAGGACGGCGGCAAGGCGGTGAACAACTGGGAGATCGCCGGGCTGCAGTCCGCCGTCCACGTGGACGGCACACTGAATGTATCTGCCGACACCGATCGCGGCTGGTCGGTGGAGCTGGCGGTTCCGTGGAAAGCGCTGGGCGAACTGGCGCGCGTGCCGTCGCCGCCGGCGAACGGCGATCAGTGGCGGGTGAATTTCTCGCGGGTCGAGTGGGCGCTCGAGACGTCGAGCGGCGCCTACCGTCCGGTCGCGGGCCGGCGCGAGGACAACTGGGTGTGGTCTCCACAGGGGGTGGTCGACATGCACCGGCCCGAGTCGTGGGGCTACGTGCAGTTCTCGACCGCACGCCCCGCAACGGCGACGCGCACGGTCGATCCGTCATTGCCGGCGCGGCGCTGGCTGCACCAGGTCTACTACGCGCAGCGAGCGTACCGGCAGGCGCACGGACGCTGGGCGAGCACGCTCGAGGCCCTTGAGATCCCGGCCGTGGACGGCGGCGTCCTCGCGGCGCCGGTGATCGAGGTTGCCGGCAGCCTGTTCCAGGCGTCAATCGACCTGCGGCTGCCGGGCGCCGCACCCGTGCACTGGCACATTCGACAGGACGCGCTGATCTGGCCGGAATAGCGGCGATCCTCCAGATTCATCCGACGCAGAAACCGCACTTGTCGGCTCGTATACGATTCGTCCGTGAAACCACTGGTTCCGCTGTTCGTCCTCGCGCTGCTGGCCGCTCCCGCTGGCGTCGAGACCGCTTCGAAGGCGGAGTCGGGCGTCACCGAAGCGTCGGTGCTCGGCCATCTCGAGTTCCTCGCCGGCGACGCGCTGAACGGGCGGGGCAGCGGGACCCGCGACGAATGGATCGCGGCGACCTACATCGCCGCGCAGTTGCGCCGATCGGGGATCGAGCCGCTCGGCGACGATGGCGGTTACGTCCAGGACGTGCGCATCGAGCGCAGCGAGGTCACGGCGCCGCCCGTCCTGTCATTCGGTGACCGCACGCTGACGCACGGGAAGGAGATGGTGGTCTCGCGGCTCAGCGCGGCCCGCGTGTCGGGGCCGCTGCAGAAATACCGCGTGGGCGTACCGGTCATCCCGGGCGCCGCGCTGCTCCTCCCGGACCGCCTGCCGTTCCCCGCCGGCGCCGAGACCGTCGCGGCGGCGATGGTGATCGGCATCGACACCGAGGCGGCGCGCACCCGACGATTGGCGTCGCCGGCCCGTGCGCTCTCGATCCAGCACCTCGCGGGTGTGGCGGGCCGCGCCGTGATCGCGCTCGACGCGAGCAGCCATGCCGCGCTCGCGTCGCTGCCTGATGGCGCGCCGATCCGACTCGACGCCGATGCGAAGCCGCCGGTCGTCGCGCACACCTGGAACGCGCTCGGCCGCTTGACCGGGCGGACGCAAACGCGCGCCGACGAGGTGATCCTGTTGACCGCGCATCTCGATCATCTGGGCAATCGGGCTCCTGCCACTGCACCCGAGCCCGGCGCCGACACGATCTTCAACGGGGCCGACGATGACGCGTCGGGAAGCGTGGCGGTGCTGGAGCTGGCCGAGGTGCTGGCGAGAGGGAGACGGCCGCGGCGCACGACGGTGTTCGCGTGGTTCGGCAGCGAAGAGTCCGGCGGCGCCGGCGCGTCCCACTTCATCGACGCGCCACCCGTGCCGCTCGACCAGATCGTCGCCAACCTGGAGTTCGAGATGATCGGCCGCGGCGACCGCGCGGTCGCGGCGCACACGCTGTGGCTCACCGGCTACGAGCGCACGACGCTCGGCCCGGCTCTCGCGAAGCATGGCGCGCGGATCGTGGCCGACCCGCACCCGGGGCAGAACTTCTTCATGCGTTCGGACAACATCCAGCTGGCGCGCCGCGGCGTGATCGCCCAGACCGTCTCGAGCTTCGGTCTGCACACGGACTATCACACTCCGTCCGATGACGTGAAGACCATCGACCTGGCGCATATGACGGAATCGATCCGGTCGATGGTGGAGCCGGTGCTCTGGCTGGCGAACTCCCGATTCCGGCCGGAGTGGTTAGCGGGGATGAAGCCTTAGTTAGAGGGGAGCTCCCGATCCCGGGATCCGGGATCCGGGGTCCGGGATCCGGGGTCCGGGATCCGCGGGACTCGGGGCTCGGGCCTCGGGCTCCGGGCTCCGGCCCCCGGATCCCGAATCGCGGATCCCGGATCCCGGCCGCGCCG
>JBDTSX010000393.1:0-5534 GCA_039930925.1 Acidobacteriota bacterium
CGGTGCAGGGACTTGAACCCCGGACAACGCGGATATGAGCCGCGTGCTCTAACCAGCTGAGCTACACCGCCGAGAATCTTGAATTTTAGCATGACTCACTGCGCCTCGAGGAGCGCGGCGGCGAGCAGTGGAATCATGATCTCGTGGTGCCCGACCAGCGAATAGCCTTTCCCGATGCCGGCCACGGGACGTGAAACGACATTCGTCTGCGGACGATAGAGGCGCACGAAATCCAGATTGACGGTCGTCAGTCCCTCGAGCGACGCGCCGCCATTGCGGGCCAGCGCCACCGCCTTGAGGAACACCTCGGGCAGCACGACGGCGGATCCGCAGTTCAGATAGACGCCGCGATCGAGCCGCGCGACGTTCGAGACGAAGTAGCGGAAGTCGCGCAGGCTCCCCTCGCCAATCGCCGCCCCGGAGGCATCAGGATGCATGTGGATGATGTCGGTCCCGAGCGCCACGTGCACGGTCAGCGGGATCTCGAGGCGCTCGGCGGCCGCGACGACGCTGAGCGGCTCGTACGCCGGTTTCAGCGCGCGAAGCCCCCGGCCGACCGACTGGCCAAGCCCGAGACCGCTCTTCACTCCTTCGTTGATCACCGCGTTCAGCAGGCGGCCGGTCTCCTCGGCCATCCCGAAACGTCCCGGTCCGAGCGCTTCGTCCACGTCTTCGGAAGTACTGCCCGACAACGCGACCTCGAAGTCATGAATGATCCCGGCGCCATTGGTCGCGAGCGCCGACACGAACCCGCGCTCCATCAGGTCGATCAGGATTGGACCGAGCCCGGTCTTGATGACGTGTGCCCCGAGTCCCCAGACGATGCCCCGGCGCCCCTGGCGCGCGGCCAGGATCGCCTGCACCACCGCCTTGAAATCCGCCGCCGCGAGCAGGTTGGGCAGCCCCTCGAGCAGTGCGGCGACACCGCCGCCCGCGCGGTAAGGCCTGGCGAAATCCACCGCCTTCGCCTTGCTCGCGCGGGTCGCCAGCGGGTACATGCGCACCCCGCTCAGATCGAACTCTTCATATGGGAATGTCACGGGCACGACTCTATATCAGTCGTTGGTCGTTGGTCGTTCGTCAGGGTCGCTCGTCACAGTCAGGAGTCACGGTCGCCAGTCACAGTCGGGAGTCACGGTCGTTGGCCAGAGTCCGGGAGTCGCGGTCGCCAGTCACAGTCGGGAGTCGCGGCGTTGCTCACAGTCCCGAGACGGGGCGTTGCTCAGAGTCCGGAGTCGCGGCGTTGCTCACCGTCCGGAGTCGCGGCGTTGCTTACCGTCCGGAGTCGCGGCGTTGCTTACCGTCCGGAGCGCGGTCAGGAGTCAGAGCGTCGGTCACAGTAGTGACCACGGCGGACCAGACGGTTCCGAACGTCGGTGGCCTCCGGGGCCGGAGGTTCCGAACGTCCGTGGCGTCCGGCTTCAGCCGGACGATTGCCTTTGACGCCGCCTCGCCGGCTGGCGACTTCCGACTGCGACTCCGACTGTGACCCTGACTGTGACTAACGACCAACGACCAACGACTGACATCGTCAGAGAATGAGCATGGCGTCGCCGTAGCTGTAGAACCGATAGCGTTCGGCGACGGCTTCGCGATAGGCGTCGAGGACGGGCTTGCGGCCGGCGAAGGCGGCGACCAGCATCAGGAGCGACGATGCGGGCAGGTGGAAATTGGTGAGCAGTCCGCTGACGATGCGGAACTGGTGGCCGGGATAGATGAAGAGATCCGCCGCGCCGGCGCCCGCCGCGACGCGGCCGCGGCCGCGCATCGCCGCATGCTCCATCGCTCGCGTCGTCGTCGTGCCGACGGCGATGATCCGGCGCCCTGCATCCTGCGCGCGCGCGATCGCGGCGGCGGCGCCGGATGAAATCTCGTAGCGCTCGGGATCGACCGTATGCTCTTCGACCCGTGCCGCGCGCACCGGCTTGAACGTGCCGTAGCCGACGTGCAGGGTGATCTCGGCCCGTTCGATCCCCTTCTGCTCGAGCGCCGAGAGCAGCTCGGGGGTGAAGTGCAGGCCGGCGGTCGGCGCGGCGACGGAGCCCCGCATCCGCGCGAACACGGTCTGGTAACGCTCGCGATCGGCAAGCGCATCGGGCCGCTTGATGTACGGCGGCAGCGGGATGTGTCCGAGCGCGTCCACCAGGGCGTCGATGTCGCCGCCGGACTCGGCCCAGAGGCGTATCGTCCGGCGGCCGTGGAAATGACGCTCGAGCACCTCCGCCATCAGTACCCCCGCGGTGCCCTCGAAGCGCACCAGTGCGCCCGGCTTCAGCTTCTGCCCGGGGTGCATCAGCGCGTCCCACGTCTGGGCGGAAGCTCGGGGCTCGGGGATCGGGACTCGGGGCTCGGGGCTCGCCACGCGGGGATCGGTACTCGGCACGGCGCTGTCGGATCCCGGGTGGCGGGTCGCGGATCCCGACGCGTCTCTGTGTCGGTCGGATTCCGGGTCCCGGATCGCGGACCCCGGCCCCAGCAACAGGCACTCGACCGCACCGCCGCTCGGCACGCGATGACCAAGCAGACGTGCCGGGAACACGCGCGTGTTGTTGACGACCAGCAGATCCCCGGCGTCCAGCCACGACGGGAGATCCGCGATCGACCCGTGGTGGCGGGCGCTCCCGGCACGCTCGAGGATGAGCATCCGCGAACGGCCTCGCGGCGCCGCCTCCTGCGCGATCAGCTCGGCGGGCAACCCGAAATCGAAGTCAGCGACGTCCACGATACGAAATGTACTGCTGTACAATCGCGGCGGTCGAGCCCCGTCTGCCCAGCCTCATGATCCCCAACCCATCCGCCCTCCAACCCAACGCCATCGCACCGGAACAGGCGGCAGCGCCCACGGACCAGCCAACCGGCGGACGCGAGTCGGTGGTCATCGACGATCCGGTCCATGTCCGCAGCGTCATGGTCAGCATCATCGCGGTGCTGGCCGTCGTGCTGATGCTGCAGTACGCGCAGTCGGTGCTCATCCCGATCGTGATCGGCATCGTGATCAGCTATGTGCTCGCGCCGCTCGTCAAGAACCTCGAACGCGCGCGGATTCCCCGGTCGATCGGCGCGGCGGTGGCGGTTTCGGTCTTGGTGGGCGGGCTGGGTATCGGGGTCTACACCCTGAGCGATCAGGTCATGGCGACGATCAGCAGCGTGCCGGTGGCCGCCCAGCGCCTACGCGAGCGGCTTCGGAGCCATCGGAGTCAGCGCGGCGGCGCCCTCCAGAAAGTACAGGAGGCGGCCAAGGAGATCGACAAGGCGGCGCAGGAAGCCGCGAGGTCAGACGACGCCGCGAAGGGGCCGAGCGTGGCGACGGGCGTGCAGCAGGTGGAGGTCGTGCCGGCGTCGTTCAAGGCCAGCGACTACCTCTGGAGCGGCGGCCTTGGACTGCTGGGCTTTGCCGGCCAGTTCGTGCTGATCCTGTTCCTGGTCTACTTTTTCCTCGTCACCGGCGACCTCTACAAGCGCAAGCTCGTGAAGATCGCCGGGCCGACCTTGACGCACAAAAAGATCACGGTCCAGATCCTGGACGACATCAACGCCCAGATTCAGAGCTTCATCCGCGTCCAGGCGTTCACGAGCCTGGTGGTCGCGGTGGCGACGAGCGCCGCGCTGTGGGGGTTCGGGTTCGAGCAGTACGTCATCTGGGGCGTGTTTGCCGGCGTCTTCAACTCCATTCCCTACGTCGGCCCGCTGGTGGTCACCGCCGGGGTCGGGGTCGTGGCGTTCCTCCAGTTCGACGATGCGCTGCGGACGATCTACGTCTGCGCGGCGGCGTTCGGGATCACCAGCCTCGAGGGCTTTCTGCTGACCCCGTGGTTGATGAGCCGCGCGGCGCAGATGAACCCGGTCGCGATTTTCGTCGGCCTGTTGTTCTGGAGCTGGGTGTGGGGACTCTGGGGCACCATACTCGCCGTGCCGCTGTTGATGATGCTGAAAGCGGTCTGCGATCACGTCGAGGACCTGCGATCGATCGGCGAGCTTCTGGGGGAGTGAGTTAGTCGGTAGTCGTTGGTCACAGTCGACAGTCACAGTCGGAAGTCACCGCCTCGAATCTCCGTTAGACCAGGGAGAAACGGGACAGCAGCCAGACGAGGAAGAGCATCGGAATCAGTGCGACGGAGGCGAGCAGGCCGAGGATGACCAGCACGAAGGCCCAGTCCGCCGTGGACGCCCGGGTGCCAGGGCGGGCGTAGCGCTCCAGCAGGTCGAGGTTGCGCACATTGGCCTTCCAACCAAAGTCGAACAGGTCCCCGACCAGTGGAATCGTGCCGATGCCCAGGTCGATCAGCGCGTTGAACAGCATTCGCAGCTGAACCACTCTGGGAATGCGGAAGCGGACCGCGTGAAGAAGCAGGAGGCCGGCAAAGAGCGGCGAGGTGAGATCGCCGAGGCCGGGAATCAGACCCACGAGTGGATCGAGACCGAAGGTCATTCGCGTGCCGGGCACGCGGAAAGCGCTGTCGAGCAGCACGCTCCATTTGCGCAGCGCGGCGAGCGTCCGGGCGTCTTGTTCGCGCACGCTGAAGTCTGACGGCAGCACCCGGAAGAAGGCAATGGCCAACTTCGGTGCCGACCGACAAAAAATGCTCGTCCGCGGCGACCGGTCGAGTTTGATTGCAACTGCCGCCTCGGACGTGTTACCTACACCCTTCTGTGCCTACCCACAATATGCGCGTATGGCCAGGCGCTCCCTCTCCACTCGGAGCGACCTGGGACGGCGTCGGCGTCAATTTCGCGATCTTTTCCGAGCACGCGACGCGTGTCGAGCTGTGCCTCTTCGAATCGGTCGCATCGGAGGTGGAATCGGTCACCATCCCACTGACCGAACACACCGATATGGTCTGGCATGGATATCTGCCCGATGTGCGTCCCGGCCAGCTCTACGGCTACCGCGTGCACGGGCCGTATGCGCCGGAGCACGGGTATCGCTTCAACCCGCACAAGCTCGTCATGGATCCGTACGCGAAGGTCGTGGGCCGTACGGTCCGCTGGGACGATGCGCTGTTCGGATTCACCATCGGCGAGGACGACACGACCTTTGACGATCGCGACAGCGCCCCGTTCGCGCCGCTCGCCGCGGTGAACGACGCTGCCTTTACGTGGGGGGACGACCGCCCGCTCCGCACGCCCTGGCACCAGACGCTGATCTACGAGCTGCACGTCAAGGGCTTCACCATCCTGAATCCCCACGTCCCGGAACACCAGCGCGGCACCTATCTCGGCCTGGCCTCAGAGGCGGCGATCCATCACCTGACGTCCCTCGGCGTCACCGCGGTGGAGCTGATGCCGGTGCATCACCACACGGACGACTGGCACCTGGCCAAGCGGCACCTGAACAACTACTGGGGGTACAGCACCCTCTCGTATTTCGCGCCGGATATCCGCTACGCCAGCTCGAATGCGCCGATGGACGCGGTACGCGAGTTCAAGATGATGGTCCGCGCGCTCCACGCCGCAGGTCTCGAAGTCATCCTCGACGTGGTCTACAACCACACCGCCGAGGGGAACCACGCCGGGCCGACGCTGTCGCTGCGCGG
>JBDTSX010000394.1:0-5523 GCA_039930925.1 Acidobacteriota bacterium
CGAAGAGTCGAAGCCGAAGCAGATCGTCGTCGGCGACTGATCGGCTCTCGATCGTCACTCGGGGGATCGCTGGCCGGGGCTCGTGCCCCGGCTTGTCATGTACGACGATGCTTTCAAACCGTCTGGCTTTCGAGTAATCTGGGAGGTCATGACACAGTACGATAAGGCCGATCTCACTGACGAATCCCCCGAAACGCACTCGGCGGAGCCGATCACCAGCCGGTTCCTGTTCGTCGATGTGGCGGCGCAACGCGCCAAGCAGCTCCGTCGCGGCGCGCTGCCGCGGCTTGAACGCGGCACCGTGACGCAGGGCCATCACAAACTCGAGCGGGTCGCGATGGAGGAAGTTCGCACCGGCGTCATCCACTACACGCTTCCCACCAACTACGAAGGCGTCACGCGCACCGGCACCAAGGAATAGCGTTTCGCCGCCCCGCCGCGATCACACCCGGAACTTCTCGAAAGTATCGGCCGTAAGTTCGCTTCAGGCAGGCCTGTTCCTGGCTGCCGGGAGTGAACGATGATCGAATTGGCTGCGCTCGCGGTCATGGCCGTTGCGGTGGTTGTGGTTCTGTCGCTCGGATTGGCTGTGTTGAAACTGGTCCTGTGGACGGTTCTGCTGCCCGTGCGGATTCTGCTGAGCCTGGTGTTCCTGCCGTTCCTGCTCCTCAAAGCGGTCCTCGGCGGATTGCTGTTCCTCGTCGTCGGGCCGGTCATCGCGATCGCGATGACCGTGGCGCTCGTGGCGGTTCTCTCCGCCGTGCTCGTCCCGCTGCTGCCCGTCCTCTGTATTGCCTTCGTGATCTGGGTCGTCGTTCGCGCCAGCAATCGTTCCACCGCCATCGTCCGGAGCTGACGTCCTCGACTGCTGACCCGCAGCGCCCGGTCGCGCGCGGTTGCGTGTCAGCGCGACACTCACGTGCTCCGCCCGCCCACTCCGATTTCGCCTCGGGTGCGTGCTGCGTCCCTCGCGGCGGGTCGCGGCATCGGTCCCGACGCGGCGCGCCCGTCCGGGAATTGTGTTGCGGACCACCGTGACGGGACACTAGCATCGGCGCATGGTCACGCGCCGCTCTCCACTCGTGCACATTGCCGCCGCGTTCGTGTGTGTCCTGGTGCTGGCGAACGCGCCGGCCGCACAGACGCCGCCGCGTGCCTACCGCATCCTCATCTCGAACGACGACGGCGTGCGGGCGCCGGGGATCCTCGCCGTCGCGCAGGCCCTGCAGACCCTCGGCGAGATCACCATCGCCGCCCCGGCGGAAAACCAGAGCGGGAAAGCCCACTCGATCACGACGTCCGATCCGATCTTCGTTGAGCCGGTGACGCTCGCCGGCGGGCTTGCCGCGTTCTCGATCCAGGCTCCACCCGCAACCTGCGTGAAGGTGGGCGTCCGCGCGCTGATGACCGAGCGGCCGGATCTCGTCGTCTCCGGCATCAACCGCGGCTACAACCTGGGCATGGTGACTTATGTCTCAGGCACCGTCGGCGCGGCGCGCGAGGCTGCGCTGATGGGTATTCCCGCGATTGCCTCCTCGCTCTCGAGCAGCGAGCCCGACTACAGCGCGGCGGCACACATCGTCAGGCAGATTGCCGAGATGGTCAGGCAGAACGGACTCGAGCCTGGTGTGCTGCTGAATATCAACGTGCCGGCGGGCCCGGTGAGCGCGATCAGGGGAATCCAGCTGACCCGGCAGAGTGCCTTATCCGGGGAAGAGCGGTTCCAGGAGCAGCGTTCCCCGACCGGACGCCGCTTCTTCTGGAGCATCTGGAGCGAGCCGACCGGCGACGCCGAGGGGACGGACGTCTGGGCGGCCGATCACCACTACGCCGCGGTCACGCCGCTCCGCGCCGGCGAGTTCGATTCGAAGGCGTACGACACCTGGAGGACGCGCTTCACGCCGCGGTGAAGACGGCGATCCCTCCGGCCTCGAGGAATCCGAGCCGGGCGGCCAGGGTTCGCGACGCGGTGTTCGTCTCGAGCGCGCCCCAGACCGGGGTCCGTCCGGCGCCTCGCATGTAGCGGATCAGCGTTCGCGCGCCGCGCGCGGCCAGTCCCACCCTCCGATAAGGCGCCAGCGTTTCGATCGACACGTCCCATCGCGTTTCCGTCTGCCACACCGGATAGCAGAACGAGACCGGGCGTCCGTCGGCCCACACTGCCGCCATCGGCACCGTGACGCGGCTGACCCGTACGGCGGCGCGCGGTAGCGTGCCGGGCACGAAGCGTGACACGGTTCGTCCTTTCAGCGCGTCCAGCAGCTCGCGCCGGAGCGTTTCGGGAACGTGTGTGAATCGGGGCGCGCTCAGTCGGGTGAACACCCGCGTGTTCGTGTCCGCCTCGTTCTCCCACGGCATTACGCCCGGCAGCACATGAATGATCGCCCGCTGCCGGCGCCACCCGTCGAGCGCGTGTGCGACATGGTCCGCATCTTCCATCTGCGCCAGCACGTTGACGTCGCCGGCCAGGGTCGCGAGGGCCTCGGCGATCCGCGGCGCGGCAGGCCGGCCGACGATCGATGCGATCCCGAGATCCGGCACGATCACGATCAAGCCCTCGTCGCCGGCCGGCGCGATCACTGTGGCTCGTCCCGACAACAGCATGCCGCGCGTGTCGATCCACTGGGGCAGATCGGCCACGCGGGTCAGCGCGCGGGCAACGAGGGCGGTGTCGCCGGACGTTCGCTCGACCATGATGTGGCGCGCTCGTAGGCATCGGCCACCCGCAGCACCGCCGCGTCGTCCATCCTGCGGCCGGTGAACTGGAGGCCAATCGGGAGGCGGTCGGCGGTGAGACCGCACGGGACGGTCACCGCTGGGAGCCCCGCGAGGTTGGCACTGACGGTGAAGACATCAGCGAGGTACATGCGGACCGGATCCTCGGTGCGCTCGCCCAGCTTGAAGGCGGCGGTGGGGCTGGTCGGCATCGCAATGACGTCCACGCGTCCGAACGCCTGGTCGTAGTCGCGCCGGATCAGCGTGCGCACCTGCTGCGCCTTGAGGTAGTACGCGTCGTAGTAGCCCGCGCTCAGCACGTAGGTGCCGAGCATGATGCGGCGTTTCACTTCACGGCCGAATCCCGTGCCCCGCGTCCGCTCGTACATGTCGATCAGGCTTCGCGGTTCGGAGGCGCGGAAGCCGTAGCGCACGCCGTCGTAGCGGGCCAGGTTGGCGCTGGCCTCCGCAGTGGCGACGATGTAGTACACGGGGATCGCCTGGGCATTGAACGGCAGCTCCACGTCCACGATCTGCGCTCCGCGTTGCGTGGTCACGGCCAACGCCGCGTCGAAGGCGGCGAGGACCTCGCCGTCCACACCCTCGCTGAACAGCTGCCGCGGCACGCCGATGCGCACGCCTTCCAGGCTGCCATTGCCGTCCACGAGCGCGCGGGCACACTGCGGCGGCGGCATTGAGGACGAGGTGGAGTCGCGCGCGTCATGTCCTGCGATCACGTCCAGGACGAGAGCCGCATCGGCGACCGTGGTCGCAATCGGCCCGATCTGATCCAGTGACGACGCAAAGGCAATCAGGCCGTAGCGCGAGACCCGGCCGTAGGACGGCTTGAAGCCGACCACGCCGCAGAAGCCGGCCGGCTGCCGGATCGAGCCGCCGGTGTCGGAGCCGAGCGCCAGCGGCACCATGCGAGCTGCCACCGCGGCCGCGGAACCGCCGCTCGAGCCGCCCGGGGTTCGGTCGAGCCCCCACGGATTGCGGGTCGGGCCGAAAGCCGAGTTCTCGGTGGAGGAGCCCATCGCGAACTCATCGCAGTTCGTCTTGCCGACGATGACGGCGCCCGCCGCCTCCAGCCGCTCGACGACACCGGCGTCGTACGGGGGGATGTAGTGGGCGAGCATGCGGGAGCCCGCGGTCGTCGGCATGCCGCGCGTGCAGAGGTTGTCCTTGAGCGCGATCGGCACGCCGAGCAGCGGGAGGCTGGCGCGATCCGGCCGCGCATCGAGCGCGGCGGCGCGTTCGAGCGCACGGTGTGCCGGAGTGGTCAGAAATGCCGCGATGGTCCCGTCGAGCGCGGCGATGCGATCCAGGGCCGCCCCGCACACGGCCACCGCCGAGGTCGCCCCCGACGCCACCGCATCCCGAATCTCTCGGGCGGTTGCCGGCTGCTCCATCAGCCCATCACCCGTGGTACTTTGAACAGGCCGGCGGCGAGGTCCGCCTCGGGAGCTGCCGCGAGTGATTCGTTGCGCGGGAGCGAGGGGACCAAAGCGTCGTCGCGCATCGCGGCGCCGTCGCCGGGAGCGTGCGAAGTGGGCTCGACGTCATCGGTCTCGACGCGCTGGATCTGCTCGGCGTACTCGAGGATGCCGGCGAGCTGGCGGGCGAAGAGCTGGGTCTCATCGGCATCGAGCTCGAGCCGGGCGAGCCGCGCGACGCGCTCGACGTCGGCAAGCGAAAATGTCTCGGACATGAGGGGCGATGCTATCACTGTCGATTGCTGCTTGGTGATGCCAGGAACGGCCGATCGCTGCTGCGCACGCCAGGCGCGCCGGCATCGTCGTGACCGGCGGGCCGGCCATCGAACGCGCCAGGCGTCGTCGGCTCGAGCTCGAGCCTCGCCGCGGCTCGACCCGTGAGGATCCGTGAGCAGAGTTCGTCCACCGGCAGTCGCCGGAACGTGGTATCCGCGTGTTCCCGCCGTGCTGGCGGCGGAGGTGGACGGGTATCTGCGGGCGGCCTCCGCCGGACCGCCGGGCCGGGTGCAGGCGATCCTGTCTCCGCACGCCGGCCTGATGTTCTCGGGCGCCGTCGCCGCGCATGCCTACAAGGCGGCGCAATCCGGCGATTTCGATGTGGCGGTGCTGGTCGGGCCCTCCCATTACGTGGGCTTCGAGGGAGCGGCGCTCTGGCCGGAGGGCGCGTTCGAATCCCCCTGTGGCCGCCTGCCGATCGACGATGCCGGCGCGCGGGCGCTCGCCGCGTCGCCAATCGTGCACGCGATGCCCGAGGCGCACGGACGCGAGCACTCCCTGGAGATGCAGCTGCCCTTTCTTCAGCGCGTGCTGCCCGACATTCCGATCGTCCCGGTGTTGATCGGCTTTCAGCGGCGCGCCACCATTCAAGCGCTCGCGGATGCGATGGCCGGCGCGTTCGAGGGACGACGGGCGTTGCTGGTCGCGAGCACCGATCTCTCCCACTATTTCGACGCGACCACTGCGGCGACGCTCGACGGGCGGGTGCAGCGGTGTGTTGCGGCGTTCGACCCGGAAGGACTGCGGGACGTGTACGAAGAGTATCCGGACGCGGACCGTGGGCGCTATGTGGCCTGCGGCGGCGGGGCCGCACTTGCGGTGATGCTGGCGGCGCGGGCGCTCGGGGCGGTGCATGGACGCGTCCTGAAGTACGGGCACTCCGGTGAGGTGTCCGGCGACAACACGGCCGTCGTCGGCTATCTTGCGGCCGCATTCGGGACCTTCGCGGATGCTCACTGACGCGCAAAGGGAGGCGCTGCTGGATCTCGCGCGCGGCGCGGTCACCCGCCAGGTGACCGGCGGCGCGGACCCGTCG
>JBDTSX010000395.1:0-5503 GCA_039930925.1 Acidobacteriota bacterium
GCGCTCCGAGCGCCAATCTCACGGCGACCTCACGCTTCCTCCCTGCACCGTGCACCAGCAGCAGCGCCGCAGCGTTGGCGCACGCGATCAAGAGCAGCGCGCCAGACGCACCGCCGATCGCGAGCAGCGCCGGACGGGCCGGACCGAGCAGGTACGTCATCAACGCGGTCGCCACGACCGCCATAGAGGTGTGCGCTAGCCCGTCCTTCAGTTCCTCGTTGCGAGCGATGGTCGACAGCTCGGCGACTGCATTCTCGATCGTCGCGCCGGGCGCCAGGCGGCCGATGGCGTACATTGCGCGGACACCTTCAGCCTTCCATCCCTGACCTGCGGCACCGGCCGCGAGCGCGGGCCCGAGCGCGACCCACACCTGTGCGCCCGCGGGTATGCGGAAGCCCGGCGGCATGACGCCGATCACTTCGAAGGCGACGGCCTTCGTACCCGACCCGACGGTCAGCAGCCGTCCGACAACGGAGGGATCGGACGAAAACTGCCGCCGCCAGATGTCGGCGCTCAACACCACCGTCCGCCGTGCCCCGTGACGATTGTCCGCGGGGCGGAAGGTCCTTCCGATCATCGGCCGCGCGCCAAGCACGTCGAAGAAGCCCGACGACACCGCGTTCTACACGGCGCGGAACGGCTGTCCTGGGCCGGTGACATGTAGTTCCCCCCAGTTCACCGACCCGAACAGCTCGATTGCGGTGAAACCTTTCTGGGTGGCCAGCCACAGGCGTTGATCCCGGAGCGACACCTCCACGACCTGCTGCGAACGGGCATCGTCTCGCCCCCACAGGCGCATCACGCGGTCGGCGTCGGCGACCGGCAGCGGCCTGATCAGGACGGCATGCGCGATGCTGAAGGTGGCGGTGACCGCTCCGATCGCCACGGCGAGGATCCCCACGACGGTTGCCGACAAACGGCCGCCGCGACGCACGCTCCTGAACGCTGATCCGAAATCCGCGGCGAGTGTCATGTGAGCACCTCAGGGACGCTGCGGTTGGAGTGTGCCTCCCGCATGTACCGCCAAACAACTGGAATCCTCACGCGGCGGGCGGAGACTTCCATGCGCCGAGATCATGCGGTTGACTGCATCCTGCCATTGCTGCTTGTCAGGAAGATAGAACACCAGCAGATTGTTGCCGGTCGGTGCACGGCCGGTGACGTGGCGGCGCTTTCGGGTGAACTCAAGATGGTAAGCGGCGCCCGGTACGCCCAGCATGACTCCGTCGAAGCCGTCGTGGTCCTCGAACGCTCCGAGCCGCGCCAGGCCGACTCCGTCCGTATAGAACCTCACGACCTCGTCGAGGTGGTCTGTTGGGCGCGCTACCCGCAGGGTTGTTTCTATCTTCATGAAAGTTACAGGTCACTCCATATGCTGCCGAGCCGTGCGCCCGTTGCGCGACATCACGCGAGTCCGGCTCGCGCCTTTACATCGACAGGTGCAGCTGCGCCAGCAGCGTCGACGCGCTGGCATGGAAGGCGTGGTCGTGGTAATAGGACACGTTCAGGTGCCAGTGCGTGCGCGGCAGCACGTCTGCTGCGAGCGCGAGGCGGCGCAGATCTGAAAAGCCCGGCGCCCCGCCGCACGTGCGCAGTTGTGGCGAGAACTTCAGCCAGATCCCGCGATACACCTCGACGGAGGTCTCATTGACCACCACCCACGAGTGCCCGCCCACCGCCTTCGTCTGCAGGTTCGCGTCGGCTTCCGTCCAAATCGACACGTGAGACGTTGGCGCGAAGCCGACGGCGCCACCCACCGCGCCCGACTGCGGATCCACATCCGTTGAGTGGCGGTAGAAGGCCGAGCCGACGATTGTCGCGCGCGGCGCGAGATCGAACTGCCAGCGGCCGGCAGTGGAAAACCCGCGATGACTGCGGTCGTGGAGGATGGCCTCGGCCTTGCCGGGGCTGACCATCACCTGGACCAACGAGGGCCCCATAGTGTCGCTGACTTCGAGGCCGTAGACCTGATCGTTGCGATCGAGATCGAGATCAGTACGCGTGGTCGCCGTGTGATCGGCCAACCGCACGCCGTAGGCGGGCAGGAATCGTCCGGCGCGAATCTGGAAGCCCTGGTCGGTCTGATACGAAATCCAGTGCTCGTAGGAGACGAACGCGGCATCCGGCAGCGCGCGGCCATCCCGGACCGCAGAATTCGGCGGCTCGCGGCCAACCGAACCGTATGCGGTCCAGCCGTTTTTCTGCAGGGCGCCAATGAGATCGAGATTCATTAAGAAATTCATGTCCTGGTGGCCACCGGGAAAGCCGATGCGCAAGTGGGCAGGACGCATCTCCAGCCCGAGGCGCACAGGGCCGAGCGCGTCCCCCAGTGCGCCATACAGGAATGCCTGCTCGCCGTGCGGATCGTCGTCAGCTCCAGATGCCGGAGCCGTCGCGGTGCCGCTGGTCGTCGACAGCTCTCGATGCGAGAGAAGTCGTCCGTACGGCGTCAACAGCCCACCTCCCGTTGGCGAGTAATGACACGCCGTGCAGCGCGTGTACTGTTTCGCGAGAAACGTCGGCTCGGCCCACGCATTTGAAGCGAGAACCGTAGCGGCGATCAGGACAACAATCGTTCTCATCGTCTTGCTCAGCGTGTGACGGAGAAGGCCACTTCGACCTGGACGATGTCCTTGACCCCAACGCCGAGGTAGCGGGGCTTGCGGATGCTGTAGTCCGGCAGGTTGACGGGAAAAGATGCTGTCACGTGAAGGCCGCCGCCCACACGGCGAACATCGACGGCCCCGGTTACCGTTTTCGTGACGCCGTGCAGGGCCAGCAATCCGGCGAAGGATCCCCTCCCCTCTGGCGCGTCCGGACTGAACCCTTTCAGATCGATCTCCGAGAGTGTCGCCGTATCGAACCCCGGCCCTTTATCCACTTCGAGGTAGTTCTCCCGGAGATGCTCGTTGCGCAGGCTGATGCCGGTGTCGAGCGTGCGGAGATCCACAGCGAGGCTCCCGTCTAATGACGGCGAACCGCTCGCATTGGCGGTCACCGATCCACTGAGCGCCGTCGTCTTCGCATCGAAGCTGCCGCCGACCGTCATCGGGCAGATCACGTGTACGTCGCCCTGCTCCACTCTCCACGTGTTTGCCGCCACGACCGTCGCCCCGGCGAGACCCAGCACTACCAGCATCGATTTCATTGGAAGGTCCTCAACTGTTCATTCGACACATTCGTAAACCATCGCAGTGGCGTAGTGCAGACGAAGCGCGTCCGTGTTCGGCGCGCTTGCGCCCGCATGATTGAGCGGATCCGACTTCAATTGACAAGCGACGAGAACGTCGACGCAGCCGGGACGATGGTGCCGACCATCGACGGGTGAATCGAACAGTGGTACGGTCCGCTGCCGGTGTTGATGGACATCGGCTGACTGGACGCTCCGGGAGCGAGATTGCCTGTATCCAGCGCTCCGTTATTCAAGACAACCCGGTGGATGATGCTGTCGATGTTGTGCCACACGACCATCTGGCCGGCCGGCAGCGTTGCCGGATTCGGTGCGAAGGACTGCGCGCCATTGACGCCGACGACGTTGATCGTCACAACACCGCTCGGCGGCGTTGGGTCCGGCGTGGGCGTGGGGGCTGGCGTGGGCGCTGGGGCCGGCGTGGGGGTGGGGGTCGGCGCCGGCGTACCCGGGTATCCGCCGGAGTCGGTGGAGCCGCAGCCCCACGCACCTAAACTGAGTGCGACCATCATAGTGGCGACGAATACACGCATGTCGTTCCTCTCTCTCTTCTTCCTGTTTCCAATCTCCACGAACGCGGACCCGCGCTTCGTGACGAGCTCGCTGACGCGCCGACGAGCCAGATGCGGCTCATGAACGCTCGCTACGCAACGATCTCTATTTCGCCTAATCCGCGTGCACCCTCGAATATTCCCGGTGAGTGACGAGGCAGGACCTGACGGATATCTGCGGGCGGCTTGACGAAAGCGCCGCGAGTCCGTCGAAGGAGCAAAGAAGCCGCCTGTTTCATCCGACCTTCAGCAGGTGCGTCTCCGCAGTCTCGCGGAGCGCTGAGAGGTGCGCGCCGAAGGACATCGGAGCGCCAGATTTCATGCCCCCCCTTGCTGCTGCGGCCGTACGGGCATCGTACGAGCCTGTGCGACTGCTGTGGGTGGTCGCCCGCTCGCTGCCACTCCACACTGGCCGCATGACAGGCGACGCGCGGCCGACCACGTTTGTGACGGGAGCCGCCGGATTCATCGGCACGAAGTTGGTGAAGGTCCTCGTGGCCCTTGGCCATCAGGTATTCGGTCTCGCGCGGTGCGCTGGGGCCGCCGAGCGCGTGCGTCGTGCCGGAGCAATACCGGTCATGGGCGACCTGCTCGAGCCTGGTCAGTGGCAGGACGAGGCGGCGGCTGACTGGGTCTTCCATCTTCCGCCCCACCTCACGCATGGACGGCGCGTGACTCGGAGACGCGGCGCGTCCATTGGACCCGCGCGTGTGCTGATGGATGCGCACCTGCTGGACGCGGTGGCGGCAGGCGCGACGCGGCGGATTGTGTACGTCGCGGACGCGAGATGGTACGGCGCGACCGGCCCGCGTGCAATCACGGAGGACCAGCCGCCTCGGCCCCTTGCGGGGGGACGCTACCTCACGCCTGCGCTCGATCGCCTCGACGGATACCTTACCGCCGGCCTGCCGATCGTCACCGCGTTCCCCGGATGGGTCTACGGCAATGGCTCGTGGTTTCGTCAACGCGTCATCGAGCCGGTCATGGCGGGCAACCGTGTGATGCAGTTTGGAAAGACCGGACCGTGGGTGTCCCCCATTCACGTCGAGGACTGTGCCCGCGCGTTGGTGCATCTCGCCGAGCACGGCGAAATTGGCGGCCGGTATTTCCTCGTGAACAGCGATCCGATTCGGCTGCACGAATTCGCGGGAATGTTCGCCCGTCTCGCAAACCGTCCACTGAGAGTGTGGCGGGTGCCCGCAGCGGCGGGCCGCCTCGTGGTCGGTCCGGCGCAAGTCGGCGATCTCCAGGCCGACGCCGTGTTCTCCAACATCCGGCTGCGCGGAATCGGCTTCCGCTTCTGGTATCCAACGCTCGAACAGGGACTCAAGCAAATCTGCGGGGCGCTCGATGAATAACCAACTTCGTCGATCGCCGACGGCGCTAGCGTCCGGTGCGAGCTTTGACGATGTCGTCCTGCCACATCTCGACGCCGCCTATCGGCTGGCGCGCTGGCTGATGCGGAATGAGTACGACGCGGAGGACGTCGTACAGGAGGCATCACTACGGGCTTTTCGATACTTTCGAACCTTCACTGGCGGAGATGGACGGGCCTGGTTCCTCAGAATCGTTCGCAACACATGCGCTGGCTGGCGAGGCCGCCGACTCGAAGCACCGACGGACCCGTTTGATGAACAGCAACACCGCAGCGATCAGGCTGCATCCGATCCTGAAACGTTATTGCTTCAGACCGATGACGCGTCGCTGATCGAGCGAGCCATGCGCACCCTGCCCGGTCGTTTTCACCAACTGCTCGTGCTCC
>JBDTSX010000396.1:0-5498 GCA_039930925.1 Acidobacteriota bacterium
TGGGTCGAGCGGGGAAGCATGCCGTACTCCGCCGTCACCCAGCCTTTGCCCGTGTTCCTGAGGAACGGCGGCACCCGATCCTCGACGCTGGCCGTACAGATCACCCGCGTGCGGCCCGCTTCGATCAGGACCGAGCCCTCCGCGTGCATCGTGAACGACGGGGTCATGAGCGTGGGGCGAAGCTGTGCCGAGGCGCGTCCGTCCGATCGGGTCATAGTCAGTCCTGTCCCTGTGATTCCGGGGTTGGAGGGCCCGCATGTGGCGTCGCCCAGTCGAGGTTTTTCTGGAGCGGACCGCGGATGTCGACATGCCCCGCGAGCGTGTCCGCCTCCTTGCCGTTGACGAGAATCTGCACCCGCGTGATCGCCGGCAGGTTCACCGTCAGTGTATCGACGATGGCGTAGACGGTGAACAGCTCGTCGAGCGCGCCGCCGGAATGCCTGGTCGTAACTTCGGGGCTCAGATCGACGAACGCATCGCCGCGGTCCCCGAGGAAGAGCGCGCGCAGCGTCGTGCCTTCAGGAATCGCGGAGGCGAGCGGCGCCGGGGCGGGCGCGAGCTGCGCTTCGACGAGACGGCGCGCCTGCTCGACGATGGGATCGCCAAACGGCACCTCGCGCTCGACGCCGACGAGCGACAGACCATCCTCCGAGACGTAGTACAGCGTCGCCTTGATTTTCCGCTCACCGGTGGGAGCCGCGGCCGCCGCGGGAGTCTGCGCCGCGGGTGCGGCGCCGCCGCGCCACCACCATCGGGAGACGCTGGTGAAGGCCAGCCAGACGCCCGCGAGCGCCCCGACGATCAGGGCCGCGATCACCGCGTGCCGACGGCTCATCGCCGGTCGGCTCCGGGACTCTCGGATTGTGATCCCGCCCGCGCGTCGCGAAAACGGGTGATGCTCGCCACCAGCCCCTGCACGATGCTGTTCTGGAACTCGTCACCCAGGAGCTGTTTCTCCTGCGCGGGGTTGGTGATGAAGCCCATCTCGACCAGCACCGCCGGCATGTTGGCCCCGACCAGCACGCGGAGCGGGGCGCGCTGAAGCGCGCGAGGACTCATCGGGATGCGCTCGCGCAGCGACGCGTCGATCGCCTGCGCCAGCGCCGCGGATTCCTGGATGTAGCGTGCCTGCGCCATCTGCCACGGGATCAGCTCGATGTCGCGCGAGCCTCCTCCAAACACGGGGAGCGACTCGCTGTCGCCGTGCGCCGCGCGCTGCGCCTCATCGCCATACTGGTCGAGACTCAGGTAGAACACTTCCGCGCCGCTGACCCCTGGGCGCACCGACGCGTTGGCGTGCAGGCTGACCAACAGGTCAGCCTTGTTGTTGTTCGCGAGGGCGGCCCGCTCATCGAGGCCGATGGTGGCGTCCGCCTCGCGCGTGAGGATGACGCGGAGGCCCATCCGTGTCTCGAGCGCGGCCTTCAGCCGCCGCGCCACCGCCAGCGTGACATTTTTTTCGAGCGAGCCGCCGGCCCCCTTCGCACCGTTCTCGGTGCCGCCATGCCCAGGGTCGATCACGATCGTCCGCAGGCCGCCGGCGGGAACCAGATCGATCAGCGGCGGCGCGTCCTGCGGCTGCGGCGGCGCGGCGGTAAGTGGCTGCGCCTGTGCCTCGGTGCTCTGCCCGACGATGTCGATCACGATGCGCGTCGCACCGCCCTCCGCGGGTAAGTCCGAGGAGCGAAACGAGCTGAAACGGGGGCCGAGGTCGATCGTGATCGATGCCGGTCCGTCGCCGACGCGCACATTCTGGATCAGGTCGGGAGCGGTCGTGGCGGGCGCCACCGCATCGAGCGTCTCCGCTTCGAACCGGACGACCAGGCGCTGGCCGTCCTGGCTGACGGTATGGACCGTTGCCGGCGCGACGTCGAGCGTGAGTCGTGCGATCGAACCCAACGCCTCGACGCGGCCGGCGATCCGGGGGGCGCGGATGTCGCCGACCAGGATCAGCCTGGACGGCTTCCGCAGCTCGACGCGAGGCCCGCCGGCCGCGAGAATCGGCGCCAGCGCGCGCGGCACGAAGTCCACCGGCACGTACCACAGGCGGCCGTCGTGGACGGGGGCACTGGGCAGGGAGATCAGCCGCCCGCCGACGGATGCGAGACTCTGTCCCGACGACAGCACAATGGTCTGGTTCCGCGTCGTGACCGTGAGCCCGCCCGCCGCGGCGTCCTCCCGGAGGGTGAGATCGAAGAGACGCGCAAGGTCGTCGAGGGCAAACATGTCCTGGCCCGCGATGGCGCGCACCGGCAGGGGCCTGCGCCCTTCGCGCGAGAGGACGGTATAGGGTGGCGCGGCGGCCGGCGCCTGTGCGGCGGGCGTTCCACTGACAATCGCCAGCAGCGCGCCCACTGCGGCGACGCAGAACCGTCTCGTACTCAAGATGCCATGATACCCCGGCGGGCGTCGATGTCAGGACCCTGCGGCGAGGGAGAGACGGGTCAGGCTGCGGTTTCGCGTCTTGCGGGTTTTCGGTTCAGGCCGCGCGAACTATCCGACGCGGCGCTCCGTATAGGCGCGTGGGCCAACACCCCGCTCATCGGTAATCACGCTCCTTGACGACCGGTTCAGTCCCGAACAGGCCGGGCACGCCAGGCACCTCCAGGACATCATGCAGCGACTGATCCGTATCACCCGCCGTTTCCTTCGCGCACCCTCCTTCACGCTGATCGCCGCGCTGACGCTGGCTCTCGGCATCGGCGCCAACACCGCGATCTTCAGCGTCGTGAACGGGGTGCTGCTGAAGCCGCTGCCGTTCGACGATCCGGAGACGCTCGTCAGCGTGTGGCATACGGCGCCGGGCCTGGGCCTGGCCCGGCTGCAGCAGTCGCCGGCCACCCTTTTCGTCTACCGGGAGGAGGGGCGCACGTTCGAGGACATCGGCCTCTGGTCGAGCACGTCGGTTTCCGTGACCGGGTCGGGTGAGCCGGAGCGGGTGTCGGCGTGGCTCGTGACCGACGGCACATTGGCGGCGCTGCGGGTGCGGCCGATCCTCGGCCGCCGGTTCGCGCGCGAAGACGACGACCCCCACAGCCCCGAGCGCGCGATGCTGACCCACGCCTACTGGCAGCGCAAGTTCGGACAGGATCCATCGATCATCGGCCGGCGGATTGACGTGGACGGCACGCCGCGCGAGATCGTCGGGGTGCTGCCGGCGAGCTTCAGCTTCCTCGATCAGCATCCACAGCTCGTGCTGCCGCTCCGCTTCGACCGCGCCAAGACGTTCGTCGGCAACTTCAGCTTCCAGGGGGTCGGCCGGCTCAAGCCGGGCATGACCATCGCGCAGGCCAATGCCGACATCGCGCGGATGCTGCCGCTGGTGCTGGAGCGGTTCCCCCTGCCGGGGGGGTTCACCAAGCAGATGTTCGATGACGTCAAGATCGGGCCGAACGTTCTTCCGCTGGCCGCCGACGTGATCGGTGATGTCGGGCGCGTGCTGTGGGTGCTGCTCGGGACGGTGGGGATCGTGCTGCTCATCGCCTGCGCGAACGTCGCCAACCTGTTCCTGGTCCGCGCGGAGGCCCGCCAGCAGGAGCTGGCGATCCACGCGGCACTCGGCGCGAGCCGCCGTCAGGTGGCGTGGGAGCTGCTGTCGGAGAGTCTCGCGCTGGCGTGTCTCGGCGGCATCGGCGGTGTGGTCGTCGCGGCTGCCGGCGTCCGTGGCCTGGTCGCGCTGGCGCCGGAGGGACTCCCACGGGTGGACGCCATCGCCCTCGACCCGATCGTCCTTCTGTTCGCCGCCGTCATTTCACTCGTCTCCGGGTTGCTCTTCGGCCTGATTCCGATGCTGCGATTCGCGACGCCCCAGCTCGCCGGCACGCTGAAGGAAGGCGGCCGCTCGTCGAGCGTGGGCCGGGCCCGTCACCGGGTCCGCAACCTGCTCGTGATCGGCGAGATCGCGCTGGCTCTGGTGCTGCTCGTCTCGTCGGGACTGATGATTCGCACTTTCCAGGCGATGCGCCACGTCAACCCCGGCTTCGTCAACCCCGAGCAGGTGCTCACGCTGCGCGTCTCGATCCCGGCGTCGATCGTGGCGGACCCCGAGGCGACGGTCCGTATGCACGAGCAGATCGCCGGTCGGATCAGACAGGTCCCCGGCGTCACCGCGGTGGGAGTCGTGACCGCGATCACGATGGACGGCAACGACAACAACGACCCGATCTTCGTCGAGGATTTTCCCGGTCCAGGGGGCCGCATCCCACCACTGCGCCGCTTCAAGTTCATCGGCGACAACTATTTCCAGACCATGGGCAATCCGATCGTGGCCGGCCGATCGATCAACTGGGCCGACAGCTACACCCGCGCTCCGGTGGTCGTCGTCAGCGAGAACTTTGCGCGCGAGTTCTGGAAAACGCCCGAAGCGGCGCTCGGGCGGCGCGTCAGGCAGAACTCAACCGACCCCTGGCGGACCATCGTCGGCGTTGCCGGCGACGAGCGCGACAATGGTGTGGCCAAACCGGCGCCGACAATCGTCTACTGGCCGCTGCTGTTGAAGAGTTTCTGGGGAGAAGACCAGAGCGTGCAGCGGAACGTGGCGTACGCGGTCCGCAGCGAGCGAGCTGGATCGGCAACGCTGCTGAAGGAGATCCAGCAGGCGGTGTGGGCGGTCAACCCCAATTTGCCGGTTGCCGGCGTGCACTCGCTGCTCGATCTCCGGGCGAGCTCCATGGCGCAGACGTCGTTCGCCCTGGTCATGCTCGGCATTGCGGCGGGCGTCGCGCTGATTCTCGGCATCGTCGGCATCTACGGCGTGATCTCCTATATGGCGACGCAGCGGACTCGCGAGATTGGCATCCGGATGGCCCTCGGCGCCGGAGTCAGCGACGTCAGCCGGCTCTTTCTCCGGCAGGGACTGGTGTTGGCGGGGGCCGGGATCGTCGCGGGGATCGCCGCCGCCGCGGCGGTCACACGCGTCATGTCCACGCTCTTGTTCGGCGTCGGCCATCTCGATCCGGTGACGTACGCGATCGTCGCCGCGGGTCTCGGCGCGACGGCGATCGTGGCCACGTATATTCCGGCACGCCGCGCGTCTCGTCTGGATCCCGCGGTTGCCTTGAGGTGGGAAGCCTGAGCGCTTCCACATCTCCTTCGGGACGAGGTCGGGATAGTCGGCCCGGCGTGTTGCACGTTCTTCGCCACCCACCTGTTCGGTTCACGCCGGTCCATCGTTATAGAATCTGACGCCGTTGCCGCTCCAGCGGGAAGCCGGATCGTGCGTCGTTCGTCGCGGTAGAGCGGGCCCAACCGGGCGATGTGACCGGTTCGAATCGGAGTGTCAGACGTGCGCTCACGCGCGCAGCGCGACCGCACCAGGAGTCCACGATGGCGAAGCGACCAGCGCGCGCGCGCAAGACAGGCACGACCAGGACCGCCCGGAAGAGCGGCGCATCCAAGGTTTCTCGACCAGCTCGCCGCGCCGTCAAGAAGACGAAGCGCGCCGGTGCCAAGGCGCCGGCACCTCCGGCACCGCCGGCGCCTTCCGGTCCGCCTCGCCG
>JBDTSX010000397.1:0-5474 GCA_039930925.1 Acidobacteriota bacterium
GAACCTGGAACCAGGAGCGGGGCCGGTCAGCGCGACAGCCGGCGGCGAGTTGGGCGCCGACGCCGCCGCCAGGATGGTGGCATCGTTCTTCAGTCCACCGGGAGACTGCGTCAGGTAGCGACGGCTCGAGAGCACAACCTGATCGATCCCCAGGCCGTCCTCGCGGACCTGGATGCGCATCCGCTGCGCGCCGCCGCCGGCAAAGTACACGAGCGGCCCGAGCACGCCGGTGCCGTAGCCGTTGTCCTGCCAGCCCCAGCCCTCTTCCCCGCAGCCGCCGCAATCCTCGAGCACGATCGCGGTCGCAGACGTAGTGCCGATGCGGTACACGGCATTTCCGGCCTCGTCGACGGAGCCGTCGAACTGCACGTAGAGCGAATCGTTGTCGTAGTTGTTGTTCTGCGCGATCGAGCGGACCCACAGCCGGTAAGGCTTCCCGGCAACGGCGGTGAACGTCAGATCGAAATAGCTGCTCGGCGCGGAGAGGGCCTGCGTCAGCTTCGGCGCGCCGGCGTCGGGATTCTGCAGGCGTCCCCCGGCTGCGGCGCTCGCATCGGCCGTCACGAACCAGTTGCCGGCGATGACCGGCGCGCTTCTCGCGTACAACACGACTTCATCAGCCCCCATGGTGGTGGAGTCGGCGCCCACCTGCACCGCCACGGCGGCCGACGTCGCCGACGCCCCGGCGTTGTCAAAGGCGCGGGCGGTCAGCGCATAGCTGCCCGCCGGCACGCTGTTCCATGCGACTGAATAGGGAAGAATGGTGCGCGTGGCGAGAAGCGTGGCGCCCGCATAGAACTCCACCCTGGCGACGGTGCCGTCCGGGTCGGTGGCGTTGGCCGACACCGTGATCGACGCCGGTGCCGTGAACGAGGCGCCGGTCGCCGGAGCGGTCAGGGCGACTGCCGGCGGCGCGTTCGGCGCGGGGAGGCCCGTCCCGGGCCGTGCCACGATGGTGGCATCGTTCTTCGGCGCACCGGGTGGCTGATTCAGGAACTGCCGGCTCGACACAACGACCTGATCGATCCCGATCCCATCCTCACGCGCCTGGATGCGCACCTGCTGACGGCCGGACGTCTCGAAGTAGACGACCGGTCCGAGAACATCGATCGGCCATCCCGAGTCCTGCCAGCCCCATCCCGACAGTCCGCAGCCATCGCACTCCTCCAGGTTGATCGTCAACCCGGTGACGGTGCCCATGCGGTACACCGCTGCACCCGATGCCGTGATGCTGTGATCGAACTGCAAGTAAACCGCATCGTTCAGCGGGCTGTCCGCCTGTGCCTTGCCGCGAATCCACACGCGATACGGCTTGCCCGCCAGCGCATCGAACGAGAAATCGACATAGCTGGTGGGCCTGGTCGGCACCCAGCCCAATTGGGGCGCTGCGGTGTCGGGACTCTGAAGCCGCACTCCCGACGCGGCGGTGCTGTCGTTGACGCGCTGCCAGGCGCCCGCGATGGTCGCATCCGATGGGTACAGCACGATCTCGTCTCCCGGCGCGACCGGATTGGCGACGGTCACGGAGATGACCGTCGAGAGCGTGCGATTGCTCGCCGCATCCGACGCCGCGGCCTGCAGCCGGTGCACGCCGTTGGGAGTGAGGGAGGTGTTCCACGCGAAATTGAAGGGGCCGGTGGCAGACACCGCGAACGGCGCGCCGTCCATCAGGAGCTCGACCCGGACGACCGCCTGGTCATCCTGCGCATCAACCGCCACCGAGACCATGCCGGCGACCATCGTGCTGTCGAGCGGAGTGCGAATCTGCGCGGTCGGGGGGGAACTGACGGCTTTGACATCAGGCGTCGCGTATTCGGCGATGATGCCGGCGTGATCCGACGGCGCCGGCTGTCCCGGCGTGACCATCCCGAAGCGAATCACCGACAGCGGGCTGAGCCATTTCGACCAGGCGTAGTCAATCCGCTTATAGAGGTTGCCTTCGGGTGTGCCGCACCCGGCACGGTTCCACATGCCGGTGCCTCCGTCGGCAAGTCCCTGCACCGACGTCCATGCGTCCAGATAGCCGGCCTCGCGCAGGAGCTGCACCGGCCGCTTCTTCGAATACGAGGCGCCGCACGGGATCTGTGTGCTGTCGTACGCATTGAGATCGCCGACCAGAACGTGCGGCTGTCCGGCGGGCAGCGCGTTCATGTCGTCGATCGTCTGCTGCGACTGGACCTCGAAGATGCTCAGCTCCTCCGGCGTGGTCGCGGCCGCGCCGTACCAATGCGCGGTGAACAGCACGACCGACCGGCTGCACTGGCTGTCGAGGCAGACCGGCAGCCGCAGCACCCACATCGTGTCCGCGGGGTTCAGGTTGCGCGTCGTATCGAGCTGAAACCATTGCTCGGGACCTGCAAACCCATAGCGAGCGACCATGCCGACGCCGTTGCGCTCAGAACTCGCCGCCGCCCATCCGAGTGCGCTTTTGACGCCGGCAGGGCTGGCGCACGACCATGCCTCCGCGAGACCCAGTGCGACCACCGACGCATCGCTTCCGACCCTCGTCGTCAACTCGCGCTGGACGATCCCCAGGCCCCACGCATTCAGTGGAAGCGAGGCATTAGTACAGTTCCCCGAGTCGGCGAACGGCGTCGCGACGCCCGGAAGACCGGGCTCTCCCTTGCCACTCTGAATGTTGTAGAAGGCGACCTTGAACGTCCGTGCGGGTGTCTGCGCTCGCAGCGCGACTCCGAGCGTTCCGAGCGCCGCGGCGAGCAGGGTGGCGGCAGCGACACGGACGGTCCGGACCATACGCGTACACCTCGAGCCCGCCCTCGAGCCAGGGCGCTGGTCCGGAGACGGCCGAAAACGAGCAGGCGGTGTTGCGGGGCTCGCAAACACGCGCTGGCATCGGCTGAGTTGTGGATAAAGCGAGCACAGTCTGTGCTCCGTGTGGAACTGAGTCAAGCACTCTGTGTGCGGATGCGTCGAATTGGTCCGGAAGGCTGTCCGGCGAGCTTCGAATCCCGAGCCGCGTGCATCAAACGCTATACGCAGCAATGAGAGGTGCCGATATTCCACATGTGAGCACCAGCCGCGCCCGTGTCGTGACAGCCGATCAGTGGGGCAAGCCGGAACGCAACGCGGCTGGCGAGCCGGTTTGCCGGTGGTGCCGCGGGCCGGTGAAGGCGCCGCGGCGCACATTCTGCGGGGACGCGTGTGTCCACGAGTGGAAGATCCGCAGCAGCCCGTGGTACGTGCGCCAGCAGGTGAAAAAACGCGACCAGGGCACCTGCCGGATCTGCGGCGTCAACGTCGTCAAGGCGCACCGCGCATGGACGCGGGGCAAGCCGCCGGGGTCGGACCGGGCTGCCCGGCGCGCGTGGCGGCTGGCGCGCCCCCGCTGGGAAGCGGATCACATCGTCCCCGTGGCGGACGGCGGGGGAGAGTGCGGTCTCGACAACTACCGGCTGCTGTGCCGGCCGTGCCACGTGTCGGTGACCCTGGCGTGGCGCGCGCAACGCGCGCCCGGGCGCTCCTCCCCGGACGCCGCCGCGGACGCGCAGTCTTCCTGCTGAATCGGTCAGTGTCGTCCCTGGACCCACAGAACAGCCCTGCCGGAGGTCCATTCGCACTCCGCACGGCACGACTGACTGCCTGCCAACTTTCCGCCTCTCGACCCCGTCTAAGGCAGCGTCTTCAGGTTTCGAAGGGCACGCCACACGCATGCGTACAGTTTTCGCGGGTCTGATCCTCATCGGCGCGGCCAGCTCAGTGCTTGCCGCGGCCGGTTCTCCGGTGCGGGTGGCGGCGACCCCTCTTCCCGAAGCGACCGCCGTCCGCATCGACGGGGAGCTGAACGACGCGATCTGGCAGACCGCCCCCCCCATCACCGCGTTCCGTCAGCGCGAGCCGCGCGACGGCGCAGCGCCGACGTTCCAGACCGAAGCCCGCGTCGCGTACGACGCGACGGCGTTGTACGTCGCCGTGCAGGCATTCGACCCGGAGCCGAGCAAGGTGGTCGGCATCCGCACGCGGCGCGACGAGGACTCACCGTCGGACTGGATCCGGGTGATCGTCGATTCCTTTCACGACAAGCGATCCGGGTACGAGTTCGCGGTGAATCCGGCCGGCGTGAAGCAGGACACCTACTGGTTCAACGACGACCACAACGATCAGGGATGGGATGCGGTGTGGGATGTCGCCGTGTCGCACGGCGAGCACGGCTGGCGCGCGGAGTTCCGGATCCCGTTCTCGCAGCTCCGGTTTCATCCTTCGGACACGGCCACCTTCGGGCTCGGGATCGTGCGCAACGTCGGACGGTTGAACGAGATCGACACCTGGCCGCTGCTCTCGAAGAGCGCCAACGGGTTCGTGTCGTCGTTCGGCGAGCTGACCGGATTGCGCCTCAACCAATCCCCGAAGCGCCTGGAGATCCTGCCCTACGTGGTGGGCGACCTGAAGACGCAGACCGTCGACGCCGGCAATCCCCTGTCGCGGGCGAGCGATCCTGACGGCTCGCTGGGAGTGGACCTCAAGTACGCGGTGAAGCCGAGCCTGACGCTGACCGCAACCGTGAATCCTGACTTCGGACAGGTCGAAGCGGATCCGGCGGTCGTCAACCTGTCGGCATTCGAGACGTTCTTTTCCGAGCGCCGGCCGTTCTTCGTCGAGGGCTCCGGCATCTTCAAGTTCGACATCGACTGCAACGACGGCAGCTGCAGCGGCCTGTTCTATTCGCGGCGGATCGGCAGGTCTCCGCGCGGCGAGGCCGACCTTCCGGATGGCGCCTACGCCTCCGCGCCGGTGCAGACCACGATCCTCGGTGCGGCGAAGCTGACGGGACGGATCGGCGCGTTCTCGGTCGGCGCGCTCAACGCTGTCACCTCGGAGGAAAACGCGCTCATCGCGAACCGGGATCTGCGGACCCACCAGACCATCGAGCCGATGACCAGCTACTCGGTGGTGCGCGCGCGGCGGGAGTTCACCAACCAGTCCTCGCTCGGGTTCATGGCGACATCCACCAACCGGAGGCTGGACGGCGCGACGGCGTTTCTTGCCGGACAGGCCTATTCCGGGGGGCTCGACGCGGACTGGCGGCTGGGGCCGAAGTACGCGGTCCAGGGCTTCTGGGCCGGGAGCAGCGTGCACGGGGACGCCGCGGCGATCGACGACCTGCAGCGGAGCAACGTGCACAGCTTCCAGCGCCCGGACTCCGACCACCTCTCCTACGATCCGACGCGGACGGGGATGAACGGCTACGGCGGGTCGGTCTCCCTGAACAAGATCGGTGGTCAGCGCGTCCGGTTCACCACCAACGTCGGGGTCAAGAGTCCCGGCTTCGAGATCAACGACGTCGGCTTCCTCCGGCGTGCCGACCAGAAGACGATGAGCAACTGGATGCAGGTGCGGTACGAGACCCCGTCGAAGTACCTGCGCAGCTTCCGCTACAACCTCAATCAGTGGGCGGGCTGGAACTTCGACGGCGACCGCCTCAGCAGCGGCGTCAACGTCAACGCGCACGCGATGTT
>JBDTSX010000398.1:0-5468 GCA_039930925.1 Acidobacteriota bacterium
GTTGCCGGCATTGCCGCCGACCCCCGGGTAGAAGGGACCAAGGTACCTCGGGGGCGGAGGGGGCTGCGGGGCGCCACCCTGTGCGACGACCGGTCCGGGCGGGAACGACTCCGGCGGTCCCCCGCTCCGGCCGGCGGCGCGCCCGCGACCCGCGGACGCGCTGGTGGTGCCGAGGTACGCGATCACCGCGTTCAGCTCGGGCTCGCTGACGCTCGAGACGGGCCGCATCTGCCCTCGACCGCCCGTGACGATCGCCTTGATCGCATCTTCACCCACGCGATCCGTGACGCCGACGAGCGACGGCACGCCCGGGAGCGTCCCCTGCAGGTTGGCGCCGTGGCAGCCGGTGCAGTGCTGCTGATAGGCGGCGAAGCCGGCCTGGAGCGGTACGGTGCTCGCGTTGCTGCCGCCGCCGCGGCCCCCCTCGAGGTTCCGCTTCGTCACGTCTTCGAGCTTCAGGATCGCCACCTGGTTGACCCCGACGACGAACACCAACCCCTTCTGCGGGTCCGCCGCGGTCGTGCCCCAGTTCGAGCCCCCCTGGTTGCCGGGCATCGCAATCGTGTCGGTGAGGCCAGGCGGCGTGAACAGGCCCTCGTTGCGCGCCTTCGAGACACGCTCGCGCATCGCCTCGTACTGCTCCGGCGTGGCGAGCCACCCGTTCACGTCGTCGACGGTGAAGGACTGGCGGCCGAACGCCGGGGGCCGAGTGGGGAAGGGCTGCGTCGGCCAGGCATGCTCGCCCGGCACCTCGCTCTTCGGCACCGGACGCTCTTCAATCGGCCACAACGGCCTGCCGGTGACGCGATCGAAGACGTAGAGGAAGCTGGTCTTGCCGGCGAGGGCGACGGCGTCCACGCGCCGCCCGTTGTGACGGACGGTGACGAGTTGGGGAGCCGAGACGTTGTCGAAGTCCCACAGATCATGGTGAACGGTCTGGAAGTGCCACAGGCGCTTGCCGGTGCGCGCGTCGAGCGCGATCAGGCAGTCGGCGAACAGGTTCTGCCCGGCGCGATCGGCGCCGTAGAAATCGTAATTGGCCGACCCGAGCGGGATGTACACGATGCCCCGTTCATCGTCGACCGACATCGAGCCCCAGTTGTTCACGCCGCCGGCGTACCTGTAGGCTTCCTTCGGCCAGGTGTCGTAGCCGAACTCGCCAGGACGCGGAACGGTGTGAAACTGCCATTTCTTTTGGCCGGTGATGACGTCGTAGGCGCGGATGTCGCCGGGGGGATTCACGAAGGCTTCTCCCGGAGCCGACCCGAGAATCAGCAGGTTCTTCCAGACCTTGCCCGGGCTGTTCGACTGAATCCGTCCGGAGTAGCTCTCGGCGCGCGGCAGGTCATGGCGCAGGTCCACGATGCCGGCTTCGCCGAAGGTCATGATCGACTTGCCGGTCGCCGCATCGATTGCCTGGAGGAAGCTGTTGATCGAGAAGAGCAGCCGGCGATCCTTAGCGTCTTCGCTTTGCCAGTAGTTGACGCCGCGCGAGGTGATGCCGGCCAGCCCCTCGTGAATCCACCGCTCTTTGCCGTTCGTGGCATCGAGCGCGACCAGGGCGCCCCCCCGGCCGAGTGTATACATCACGTCGTCCACGACGATCGGATTGAATCCGGCCGTCGCATACGGATAAAACCAGGCGACCGCGAGCTGGCCGACGTTGGATTTCTTGATCTGATCGGCGGCGATGAAGTTCGAGCTGTCCGGTCCGGCGAGATTGTCCCACCACCACGTCCTGCTGCGCGCTGCGATCGCGACACTGACGCCGATGCTGCCGACCAGCCCCGCCATGATGAGCGAGAACGCGAGCCGCGACGTCCATGCGCGGCTGCCTTGCTGAAGAAATGTCCGCCGATTCATAATCCTCTCGGACGACAGTTCGAGCTGGTCCGTAGCCGCAACGCCGGCAACCCGGACGGAGTGGCGGGATCGGCCCTACGATATATCACGAGTTGCGATCGCCGCACTCGCGTTGTATATGTTGGCGTTCTGCTTGTGGCTTCCGCCTTCAGGCGGAAGATCCTTGGCTCTGCAAACGGCCCGGGCGAATAGAGGAGAACCTATGACGAGAAAGCTCTTGTACCCGGGAGTCTGCGTGTCTGTGCTGCTGGCCGGAACGGTCGCCGGGCTCGGAGCGCGCCAGAGCACCGCCGCGGTGCAGATCGACAGCGACGACATCGGAGGGGTGGTGACCAGCACCAAGGGACCGGAGGCGGGTGTCTGGGTGGTCGCCGAGACGAAAGATCTCCCGACCGGATTCAGCCGGACCGTCGTCACCGACGATCGTGGCCGATATCTGGTGCCCGATTTGCCGAAAGCGAACTACCAGGTATTCGTCCGCGGCTATGGACTCGTCGATTCCGAGAAGGTCACCGCGGCGCCGGGCAGGATCCTCAACCTGAAGGCGGTCGTGGCGCCGGATCCGAAGGCCGCGGCGGAGTACTACCCGGCCAACTACTGGTTCGCGATGCTCAACGTCCCGGCCAAGAGCGAATTTCCCATCCAGGAGCCGGGTGCGACGGCTGGGGTGAGCCAGGCCGTCTTCGTCAAGCAGTTGAAGACCGACGGGTGCGTCTCGTGCCATCAGCTCGGCAACCAGCCGACGCGCGTGATTCATCCGAGCATCGTCCCGATGGAGTCCACGGCGGCGTGGGCCAAACGCCTCACCTTCGGGCACGACGGCTCGCAGATGGACGGCCAGCTGACGGCGCTCGGCCGGACTCGCACGCTGAAGATGTTCGCGGACTGGACCGATCGGATCGCCAAGGGCGAGATTCCGGCGGAAGTGCCGCCGCGCCCGCAAGGGGCGGAGCGCAACGTGGTCGTCACGCAGTGGGACTGGGCCGATCCACGCGAATACTTCCACGACGTCGTCGCGAGCGACAAGCGCGACCCGAAGGTCAATCCCTACGGGCCGGTGTACGGTCTGCACGAGAACTCGTCGGACCATCTGACCATCCTCGATCCCGTGAAGAATTCGTGGCGCCAGGAAACGATTCCGGTGAAGCCGGACTCGACCATCAGTCCGCGCGCCGCGGGTGTGCCAACCTCGCCCTACTGGGGCAACGAGATCGTGTGGAACCAGCGGGTCAGCGGTCACAGCAACGAGATGGATCAGAAAGCGCGCGTCTGGAATACCACCGCGACGCGGACCAACACCGAGGGTGCCCCGTATTGCAAGGAGGGGGCGGACAATCCGTCCGCGAAGGCGTTTCCAGGGGTGCGGGGCGGCCGGCAGTACACCGTGTACGATCCGCAGACCAGGAAGTTCGATGTGGTCGATACCTGCGGCTTCGGCACCTTCCACCTCAATTTTGCGAGTGACGCGAACAACACGATCTGGAGCGGCAGCGGCGGCGTGGTCGGCTGGGTCAACACCAAGGTGTGGGACGAGACCCACGACGGCAGCAAGGCGATCGGCTGGACCGAGCTGATTGTCGACACCAACGGCAACGGCAAGCGCGACGCCTTCGTGGGCCAGAACGATCCGGTCGATCCCGCCAAGGACAAGAAGATCGGCGGCAGCTTCTACGCCACCATGACGAGCCCGGTCGATGGCTCGGTGTGGGGATCGATCCTCGGCTCACCCGGCGCCCTGATTCGGGTCGCCCCCGGCGCGAACCCACCGGAGACGGCGCTCGCCGAGATCTACAACGTCCCGGCGGAGAAGGGCTTCTCGCCTCGCGGTGGTGACGTCGACCGCGATGGCGTCGCGTGGATGGTGCTCAGCAGCGGTCAACTCACGAGCTTCGATCGACGCAAGTGCAAGGGGCCGCTCAACGGCCCGAAGGCCGCCTCCGGCGACGCCTGCGCGGAGGGCTGGACGTTCTATACGGTGCCCGGACCGAACTTCAAGGGGGACACGGTCAGCGCGGCCGCCGACTCGAACTATTACAACTGGTCGGACAAGTTCAACTCGCTCGGCCTGGGGGACAACGTCCAGATCGCGACGAGTAATCTTGGCGGCGCGCTGCTGGCGCTCGTCGACGGCAAGTGGGTGGTGCTCCGCGTACCGTATCCGCTTGGTTTCTACGCCAAGTCGATCAACGGCCGGATCGACGATCCGAAGGCGGGCTGGAAGGGGCGTGGCCTGTGGACCGGGTGGTCCAATCGGAATCCCTGGCACAACGAAGGGGGCAAGGGAACGACGAGCAAGGCGGTCCACTTCCAGGTGCGTCCCGACCCGCTCGCGAAGTAGGATCCGCTGTAGCAATCTGTGTCGTGGCGGACTCGGTAGTGTCCGCCTTCCGGCGGACGTTTGCCGTCCCGCTGAAGCCGGGCAGCGCTGAACCAACGGGAGTCGTGGACGAAATGCACATCCGCGTGTTTGCTGTGCCGGCGCTGGTCGTGGTGCTCGGAGCGGGAGGTCTGGCCGGCAGCGCAAGAGCGCGACAGGCCACGCCCAAAGGCGATCCCGAAGCGGCCAAGGTCAAGAACCCCGCCGTCGCTACGCCGGAGTCGATTGCGATGGGGAAGAAGACCTACGACACCGCCTGTGCGGGGTGCCACGGCGCGGATGCGAACGGGGGCCTGACCATCTCGGTGATCGAAGATCGCGGCGGCAAGCAGCCGCCGAGCCTGGTGGACGATGCCTGGGATCACGGGCCGAGCGACGGCGAAATCTTCACGGTGATCAAGAAAGGTGTGGGCCCCGACTTTTTCATGGCCCCGTGGGACGGACGGATCAGCGATGCCGACATCTGGAACACCGTGAACTACGTCAAGTCGCTGGCGGCCGAGAAAAAATGAGGGAGCGTTGACGGACGGTCCGGATGCGACGGACGGCGAGCCCGCCGCCGCGGCGCACCGGGGGATCAGTCCTCCGGCGGTTCTCGCCTGCCTCGTGCTCGGCGCGATTCTCGGCGGCATGGTGGTGGAGTACTGGCTGACGCGCACGGTTTCGACGTCGAGCGCGCAGACGGCCGCGCCCCCCGCCGCCGGCGTGGTCGAGGACGTGACGCACCTCAAGGCGATCGTGCCGACGCAGTCGCACACGATGACCGACGTCGGCTATCACTGGGCCAACCTGTGGTTCGCCGCCGGCAAGAAGAACTGGCCGCTGGCGAAGTACTTCTTCGACGAAGCACGGCAGAGCATGCGCTGGACGATCCTGATCCGGCCGGTGCGGCAGCGTTCGGATGGGGGCACGGTGGACGTGAAGGGGATCTTCACCGCGATCGACATGAGCGCGCTCGCGGCCGTCCAGCTCGCGCTGGAGGACGAAAACAGCGAGGAGTTCGAGAAAGCGTACACGCAGGCGCTGGATGCCTGCCATTCGTGTCACGTCGCCTCCGAGAAGCCGTTCCTGCGTCCAGCGGTCCCGACCGTGCCGCCGACGACCCTGATCGACTTCGATCCCGCCCCAGCGAAATGACCGGCACTGGTCGGGTCCGGCGCCGGGCTCGAGAGCCGGTCGGGCTGTCCTTCCGCCTGAAGGCGGAAGCTACAGGTGATTCATGTCCCGT
>JBDTSX010000399.1:0-5463 GCA_039930925.1 Acidobacteriota bacterium
TGCCGGCGGTGCGGCTGACGTGGTACGACGGCGGCTTCAATCCGCCCAAGCCGGACGAGATGGGCGACGAGAAACTGAACGGCGAAGGAGGGGTGCTCTACATCGGCAGCAAGGGCAAGATGCTGCAGGATACCTACGGGCTCAACCCGCGCTTCCTCACCAAGGCGCTGACCGAGTCCGCCGGCGAGCCGAAGCAGAAACTCAAGCGCGTGGCGCACGAAGAGCACGAGATGAACTGGATCGAGGCGATCAAGGGCAAGGCCGAGATCTCCTCCCCGTTCGACTATGCCTCGCGGCTGGTCGAAGTGATGCTGCTCGGAGTGGTCGCGCTCCGCGCCGGCGGCAAGATCCACTACGACGGCGCCAACAGCAAGATCACCAACTCGACCTCGGTCGGGAACAAGACGGTCGATCCGAATCAGTTCCTGGCGCGCGACTACCGGGCGGGTTGGAAGCTGACGTAGCGCACACTCAGGCGTGTGGAATCAGGACGCCCCGGTTCGAGAACGAGTGCCCGGGTTCCACGCGCCTGTCTCCTGAGACATGACGTTCGAAGCGCAATCGTCCGGCTGGAGCCGACACCGCGGTCGGTGTTGAACCCCGGCTTCAGCCGCACGCCACGCGAGCCACAGCACGGAGCGAGACACGGCGCCTGCCGCACACGACGGATCCCAACCAAACTATGAACAAGGCCATTCGCTTAAAGCTCTTCCTGATGATGGTGCTGGAATTCTTCATCTGGGGAGCCTGGTTTCCGTTGATCTTCGGATACCTGCCCAGCCTCGGCTTCAGTCCGGCGGAACAGAGCTGGATCCTGAACGCGTTTCCGATCGCGGCAATCGTCGGCATGTTCTTCAGCAATCAGTTCGCCGACCGGAATTTCGCCGCTGAGAAGTTCATGTCGGTCAGTCACCTGATTGGCGGGATCTCGATGGTCGCGCTGGCCTTCACCCGGTCCTTCTGGCCGTTCTTCGGCCTGATGATGGTGCACTGCCTCCTCTATGTGCCGACGATTTCGATCTCGAACTCGATCGCGTTCGCGCAGATGAAGGATGCGCAGAAGGAATTCGGGATCGTGCGGATGGGGGGCACGATCGGCTGGATCCTCGCCGCCTGGCCGTTCACGTTCATCCTGGTTGACTGGGACAAGGTCCACGCCGCCAACCCGCAGGGCATCGTTGACTGGGTCGGCACCGTGCTCGCCTCGGGGCTGACCGGGCCGGCGCTCCAGGCCGGGACGGTCTGGACGTTCATCGTCGCGGGGGTCGCCTCGCTCCTGCTGGCGGGCTTCAGCCTGACGCTGCCGCACACGCCGCCCAAGCCGGCCGAAGTCGGCGGCAGCAAGCTGGCCTGGCTGGAGGCGTTGAAGTTCCTCAGCAAGCCGTTCGTGCTCGTCCTCTGGATTGTGACCTTCATCGATTCGACGGTTCACAACCTGTTCTTCAACTGGGCCGGCCGCTTCTTCGGGAGCGCCCGGGAGCTCGGCGGCGTCGGCATCGCCGGCAACTGGATCATGCCGGTCATGAGCATCGGCCAGATTGCCGAGATTTTGACGATGGCGATTCTGGGCATGACGCTCAAGAAGCTCGGCTGGCGCACCACGATGATCATCGGGATCCTCGGCTACACCGTGCGGTTCGCGGTCTACGCGTTCATGCCCGAGCATATGAACGTGATCATCCTGGTGAACGTCCTGCACGGGATGTGCTACGCGTTCTTCTTCGCGACCGTCTACATCTTCGTGGACGAGTACTTCCCGAAGGATGCCCGCGCGAGCGCACAGGGCCTGTTCAACCTGATGATTCTCGGGTTCGGACCGCTGGCCGCCAACTCGGTCGGGCCGAAGCTGATCGAGGAGACCTTCAACCACGGGGGCGTGGTCGACTACAAGAGCATGTTCCTCGTCGCCGCCGGCCTGTCGCTCACCGGCGCCGTGATGCTGGCGTTGTTCTTCCATCCGCCGAAGTCGGTCAGCGCGAGCACCGCGAAAGTGGGGCACTGACGCGGCAGTCTGGCTGGCCGGGCATCCACGTCCGGCTAAAGCCGGACGCTACGAGAGAACGAAGGTCCGACCAGAGCCGGGCGCCACCCGGGAACCAAGGTCCGGCCAAAAGCCGGACGCTACCGGAATGACATGGAACCCGGCTCGCGCCGGGCACCTCGCGCAAGAAGATCGAGGAAGCGTCGGGCGTGGCGGCCGCGAACCGGTCGCTACGCCGACGTGAACGGCCGCGCCGCCTTCGGGCGGGCCGCGACGGCGCCGATGTAACAGATGGCGATCACCAGCAGCAGCGCACGGTAGCCGGTGATGAGGGACAGATACTCGCCGACGCCGCCAACCATCGCGCCCAGCAGGTTGGTGCCGTAGTCGCTCGTCAGCGAGGTCGATTTCGCGATCGCGGATCCAAACAGCAGCCCGGCGCAGAGAATCGGGCTGAACACCAGCGCCGCGTAAAAGAGCGATTCGGCGATCCGGCTGTCGAACCCGACCCGACCCACCGGCACGACATAATTCAACGCCAGCAGCCCGACGAGCACGCCGCCGACCAGCCAGGGCCGGGTGATCTCGCGCCGCGCCACGATGAAATTCGCGACCAGCGCCATCGTCAGGACGGACGCGATCGCGAGCGACGCCACCACCCAGGTGGATCCCCACAACAACGCGAACTGGATGATCGACTTCGTCTCGAGCAGCATGAAGCCTGCGCCGAGCAGGAAGAACTGCCAGGACCACGCCCCGCGCGGCCCGGCGCGCTCACCGAGCAGCCAGAGCGTCAGCAGCACCGCGACCGCGGAGACGGCGAGTATGATCGCCAGGTTGATGGCGTAGTGGCGCGGCAGGTGGCGGTCGCGCATGTAGAGGAACGGCCAGTCGTCCGTCGCCGGCTCGATTGAAGGGTCCCGCTGATGAATCCGCCCCGGGCTGGGCGCGTGCGACTGGTTGTACGCCGTGACCTGATCGGGGATGTGCGGCGGCGCGGTCAGCTGCTTCAGGCGGGGGCCGGCCATCAGCACCCCCAGGAAGGCGCTGGCTTCGTGCACGTGCACGCGCGGCTCCTCGCCGAACGCTTCAGCGGCCGTATTCGCCAGCCGATCGACGAGCCATCGCTCGCGGAAATAGTTGTAGACGATCAGCACGCCATCCGGCTTCAGCCGATCGCGCACGGCGCGAAACGACTCGACAGTGAACATGTAGCTCTCCAGCCGCACGCCGGAAAAGCTCGATTGCATCGTCAACGAGTCGATCAGCGCAAACACCACCAGGTCGTAGTGCTTCTGCGTCGTCCTCAGGAAGTGGCGGGCGTCGTCGTTGATCACCGTCACGCGCGGATCCGAATACGGATGATCCGGGTGGTGTTCGCGCCCCAGCCTGATGATCGCGGGATCGATTTCAACCGCATCGACGTGGCGAACGCCGTGCCGCAGGGCGGCGGCGACGTCGGTGCCGGACCCGGCGCCGAGGATCAGCACGTCCTGGAACGTGTCCCCGAAGACGCTGTACGGCCACTGGTAGAAATATTCCTTCTGCTCCACCGGGGCCATCGACTGGTGAAAGATGTTATTGACCTCGACGACGGTGTCGGCTGCCTGCTTGCTGACGGTGATCTTGTAGTACGGGGACCAGATCGCCCCTCGCGCCATCACGAACACCAGCGCCAGCGAGAAAGCGAGCAGGGCGAGGTCGAGCGCGATCACCGGCATCGAGGCGCGCCGCGGCGCGGCCCCGCCGGAGAGCGTCGCCTCGGTCTCGGGCGTCAGGAGCAGCGGCACCGCCGCCGCGAACGCCACGCCAAACCAGACCGTCGGCGGCAGCTCCAGCCACGAGATGACACCGAGCGCCACCACTCCCGCCAGACTGCCGGCCAGGTTGATGGTGTAAGCCTTGAGCGGCGGCAGCTGCGCCATCTCTCGTCCCATCCGCTGGGCCAGGGTGGCGAACAGCGCCGCGACGATGATGAAGAGGAGCGGGAGGAGCATCGTGTTCTCGACGAGCACGACTTTTTCCGCCGTGCCACTCGAGAAATAGATGCTGCCGGCGGTCGGCACCGAGACTTCGAGACGGAAGAAGTACACCGCCGCGATCACCGCCGCCTGCACCGCCGGGAACCACCTGAACAGCCGCAACCGGGCCGGCGCGAGCAGGCAGCCGATGCCGATGCCCAGGAAGCTCGCGAGCAGGATGAAGTTCGAGAAGTACGAGAGCAGGCGGATGTACGCCGGCATCCACCGGATGAGCGCGACCTCGAGGAACAGGACCAGAAAGGAGGCGAGGAACGTTCGCGCCGCGCGCGTGCTGTCGCCGGTCATGCGGCGAAGCGGCCAGCGAAGGCGAGGGAACCGTGCAAAACCGTAAGCATATGCGCCGCCGATTGTACACCGCGCGCCGCTTGAACTGGCGGGACGAACGTAATAGCATCGCGCTCGCTTCGGTCCCGCCGGGATCGATTGCGGTCATGGGTCGTCTTCCGCCTCAGGCGGAAGCACAGCGGTCATCGGTTGTTGTCCTCGCCCGTAAATACTGGATCGTTTCGAGCCTGAGGATTGTGGCTATGAACAGTCGTCTTTCTGCCGTCTTGCTCGCGCCGGTCGCGGTCATCGGCCTGATCGCCTCGCTCAGCGCGCAGCAGAATCCCTATCTCGGCCGCTGGAACATCACCGGTACCGGCGAGAATGCCGCCAACGTCTACTGGCTCGAGGTCACCAGCGAGGGGGGGCAGGTCGCGGGCCGGTTGCTGAACCGCGGCGGCAGCCCGGTCAAGCTGCCGACGATCAAAATCGAGAACGGCGAACTGGTCTTCCAGACCGCGGCACCACGCAGCGGCACCGCTCCGGAGTTCCGGATGCGCGCGCAGGGGGACACGCTGAGCGGCAGCGTGCAGAGCGGCGGCAGGGCGATTCAGCTGGCCGGCACGCGGCCGCCGAAGTGGGGTCCAGCCGACGCGAACGCGAAGCACGCGCTCGGGACGCCGGTCGAGCTCTTCGACGGCAAGTCGATGGGCGCCTGGGACGTGCAGGACAAGGCCAAGCCGATGGGATGGACGGTCGTGGACGGGGCGATGACCAACACCCCGCCGGCGAACAACCTGGTGTCCAAGCAGAAATTCCAGGACTACCAGATTCACGCCGAGTACAAGGTCGAGCAGAACAGCAACAGCGGGATCTACATCCGCGGCCGCTACGAGCTGCAGGTGCTGGACGACTTCGGCAAGCCGCCTGACGAGCACAGCCACATGTCGGTCTACGCCTGGCATGCGCCGCTGGTCAACGCGAGCAAGCCGGTTGGCGAGTGGCAGACGATGGATGCGACGATTGTCGGCAACAAGGTCACGGTCGTGCTGAACGGCAAGAAGGTGCAGGACAATGCGACGCTCGAGGCGATTACCGGCGGCGCGCTCGACGTGAACGAAAACCAGCCGGGCCCGGTCATGATCCAGGGTGACCACGAGAAGATCACCTACCGGA
>JBDTSX010000400.1:0-5460 GCA_039930925.1 Acidobacteriota bacterium
CCGATTGCTCGCGGCGGGCGCCGCGAGATGAGCGGTGCCCGGTGCCGTTCGCCTCGCCGGCGAGCGTGCCGCGTCTTTCGGGCACCAGGAGCCGCCCCGATCCGGCTCGCGCCGGATCGATGCGGGTGTGACGGCTAGAACGAGAAGCGGAACCCGAGCTGGCCGACGCGCTGCTCGGGCTGGCGGAAGTCACCGGCGAACGCGGTTGGCTGCATGAACGCGGCCCGCTGCACGCCGCTCGCGAGCCGCTGACTGGTCAGCGCGAACGCCGGATTGAGCGCGTTGAACAGGTTGAAGATCTCGGCGATCCCTTCAATCCGCGTGCGCCCCACCAGCCGGAACGACTTCGACACCCGGACGTTCATCTGCGAGAACGACGCCCCACGGCTGCAGTTGACCGTCTTGCAGTCGCCGATCTCCTTGGGCGGCTGGCCTTCGCCGTCGTACTGGTAGGCCTTGGCGGTGATGTCGTTGTTGTTGCTGTCGCGATTCAGGTCGACCCCCTCGAAGGTGAAGACCGGCAGCGCCGACCGGAACAGGAAGAACGGCGCGACCTGGATGCCCCAGGGCACCCGGATCACGGCGCTGAGCGACACGCGGTGCCGGGCATCCGAGCGCCCCGACGGCCCCTGCTGCACGTCGGCAAATGGCTGCGTGACGTCCTGCACGTAGTTCGCGTCGAGCTCGTCCGAGGCGGTCCCGATATTGCTCGTCGCCTTCGCGAGCGTGTAGGAGGCGCTGAAGTCCATGCCGTGCGACATGCGGCGGCGGACCCCCAGGATCAGCCCGTCGTAGCGGCTCTTGCCGCCGTTGATCCCGATTCGCACCGCCTGGGTATTCGGCCGGATGTCGAGATCCGCGAGCCGCCGGAGGCCGGTGGCCGGATCGCGATAGTTCGGCCGGAAGCGGATGTTCAAATCCCGTCCGTCGATGTGCACCACATCGACGGTGAGCGCCGTCGCGCTATCCAGTTCGTGCCCCCAGCCGATGTTGGTCTGGCGCGTGTACGGCTGCTGCAGCCGGGGCGAGACGATCTGGCCGAACTGCGGCGCCTTGGTCGGGTCGGCTTCATTCTGGCTGACGATGCTGCTGATCGGATCGCCGACGCGGAACAGCGTCCCGTCCGCCTTCCTGATGCCCGCCGTGTTGTTGACCGAGAAGATCGCGCCGTGCCCCTGTCCGCTGGCATCGATGGCCGCAAAGAGCGTGTTCGAATTGGTGTAGCCGAAGTCCTGATAGACGCCCCAGCCGCCGCGCAGGACGTCCTTGCTGTTGCCGCGGAGGTCGTAGGCGATGCCAATCCGCGGCTGAAGGTTGTTGCGGTCTTCCTGCTGGCTCTTGCCGAAGTCCTCGAATCCGGCCACGCCCTGGAACCGTCCCGCCAGGCCCGCCGCCTGCAGCGTCTGGAAGTTCGGATTGCCGGATTGGTCCACTTCGACGCCGGTCACATAGTCGTAGCGCAGGCCCAGGTTCAGCGTGATCCGGTCTGACAGGCGCCAGTCGTCCTGCAGATACGTCGAATACTGCCGGAACGGAATATTGACGTCGCCGGTGCCGCCGTTTCGCGTGATCGTCTGGATCGGTCCCCCGCGCTCGTCGGTCAGGTGCGTGTAGAAGTAGTCGTCCACGCCGCTGTTGAAGGTCGTGAAGAGGTGCGGCTCGTTGATGAAATTGACCCCGGTCTTGAAGTCGTGCCCGAGGCCGCCCATTCCGGTGACGCTCCAGGAGAAGTCGTCGCGGAACTGCCACTTCGTCTGCTCGGTCTTCTGCGGGGTGTTGGGATTGGCGCCGATCGCGACACTGTTCGGGAACAGCTCGTAGGCGCTCGTGGTGCTCAGGGGAATTGAATTCTTGAAGTTGGCGAACTGGAAGATGAACTCGTTCAGCTTCGATCCGCTGAGCACCCAGTTGTGATTCGCGTTGATCGAGTTGAAGGAGTTCTGGCTGGTGCTCCAGAAGCTCGGCGCGCTGCGGAGCGCCGCCGCATACGGCTGCGTATTGCTGTTCCGCCCATAGCGGACCGCCAGATACTGCGCGGCGTTGATCGTCGTGGTCTGCTTGACCGTGACCAGGTTCTCGCGATACGGCGTCTTGTAGACGCCATCCTGATCCGGGAACAGGCCGAGCGTGTTCACCGCCTGATTGGTGTCCTGCTGCGTCCGTTCCGCCGCGGCGAAATAGAACGCGCGGTTCAGCACCAGCGGACCGCCGAACGAGCCGCCGAGCTGATAGCGCTTGTAGTCGGCCTTGGGGGCGTGGCTGATCGATTCCGAGTGGGTCGGCGCATTCAGCGCCTGGTCACGGAACAGCGAGAAGGCGCTGCCGTTGTAGTTGTTGGTGCCGCTCTTGGTGACGATGTTCATCACGCCGCCGTTGCTGCGCCCGTACTCCGCCTTGTAGCGCTGGGTGATGAAGTTGAACTCCTGGATCGCCTCGAGCGGAAACAGCTGCAACAGGCCGCCGACCGTATCGTCGTTGTTGTCGCCGCCGTCGATCTGGTAGTTGACGTTGCGTCCATTGCCGCCGCCGATTTGGGGCGAGAACTGCGAGCTCTTGGTCGGGTCGGAATGGAAGCCCAGGCCGACCCCCGGAATGGTCGCCGCCAGGTTGGCGAACTGACGCCCGTTGAGCGGCAGGTTCTCGATGCGGCCGATGTCGACGACCCCGCCGACAGACGACGACCGGGTTTCGATGAGCGGCGTCTCCCCGGTGACCGTCACGCTTTCCTGCACGCCGGCCAGCTTCATCGAGATCCCGATCTCGACCGACTGTCCGACGTTGACCACAATCGCCTTGTTCTCGATTTTGCTGAAGCCAGATAGCTCGGCGGACAAGTCGTAGGTTCCCACTGGCAGCGCCGGCAGCCGGTAGACACCCTCGGCGTCGCTGACGTCGGTGCGGGTGAACCCGGTCTGCGTGTTCTTGCCAGTGACCGTCACGCCCGGCATGGCCGCTCCTTGCGCGTCGAGAATGCGTCCGGTGAGATTGCCTGTGGTCTGCTGCGCGAGGACTGACCCCGGGAGCGCAGCGGAGCACAGAACGATCATCGCGACGATGATCTTGTGCATGCCTTGTGGCCTCCTGAAAAAATGTAAGGCGCGCCCCGTCCGCGGGACGCGTCCCTGGAGCCTCAGCAAGGGTGGCACCATTCCAGGGTGGGACAGGCCGACCGCGGGGTGGGACGGAAGGCGAAAAGATGGGACGGTCCAGGGACCATCAAGCCAAATTGGATGGCGCCGTCCAATGGATTGGTTTAAATGGCGTGACGGGCGGACCGAGACGGGACTGCCGCCGGCCCGATGATCCGCCTCTCGACCGCGCGTGGGCTACTGCAACTGCTTCAGCAGCCGATCGACTTCCGGCCGCTGCGGGGCATCCTTCGGCAGACGGCGCAGCAGCTCGGATGCGGCATCCGCGGCCTCCTGCCGGCGGCCGGCGCCGGCGAAGGCGATGGCCAGGGCAAACCGTGCCCGGTGCAGGTCAGGGTCGGCGCCGAGCGCGCGTTCGAGCGGAGCGATCGCGTCCGCCGGATGTCCGCCGTCGGAGAGCACCAGGCCAAGATTGGCGGCGACGATCGGGTTGTCCGGCTCGATCCGCTCGGCCTCGCGCAAAGCGGTGGCGGCCGCATCGAACCGGCGAGCGGCCGTCTCGCACGCGGCGAGCCCCAGATGCGCGTCGACCGACGGCACGCCTCCGGAGATGGCCGCCCGGAACCGGGTCGCCGCCTCGTTGCAGCGATCGCTATCGAGCAGCACGTACCCAAGCCGCAGGTTCCCCTGGGGGTTCTGCGGGTCCTCGGCGACAATGCGCCGCAGCGCGGCCTCGAGCGCGGCTCCCTGCAGCTCGCCGGACGCGACCTGCGCCAGGCGCCCCGCCAGGCCGCGGCGCTCTTTCGGGTCCGGCCGATTCCCGCCGGGCGCCGGCGCCGACCCAGAGGCATAGCCGAGCGCCTGCAGGCGGGCGCGGGCGTCCGGATCGGCGATCCCCTGGGATGTGGCTTCACCGGACGCGTAGCGGCCGACCCGCGCCTCCAGCGCCGCGGCGCGCGGGCGATCCAGCCGGCTTCGATCGGTCGTCTCCCCCGGATCCGCCGAGAGGTTGTACAGCTCCGGCGTCGGCGCCGAGATGTACTTCCAGTTCCCCGACCGTATCGATCGAAGCGGGCTCCAGCCGAAGTCGAGCAACGGCGCGAACGACTCCGCGTAGATGTCGCGTACCGGCAGCGGCGCTCCCGACAGTGCCGGGCCGAGATCGATCCCGTCGGTGTCGAATGGCTGAACGCCGAGCAGCCGGAGGACGGTTGGCGCCACGTCGATCAGGGTTACCGGCTGGTCGCTGGTGCGTCCGGACGGCAGGTGCGCGCCCGACAACAGGAGCGGCACCCGCAGCGTGGTGTCGTAAACGAAGAGGCTGTGGCCGATCTCGCCGTGCTCGCCGAACGACTCGCCATGATCCGCGGCCAGCACCACCAGCGTGGCGGCCCGGTCGGCGCCCAGGGCCTCGATGACGCGCCCGGTCTGCACGTCCGCCTCCGCCACCTCGTCGTCGTATCGCGCCTGCAGCGGACGGCTCCGGCCGGCCGGGGGGCCGTACGGCGCGTGCGGCTCGAACAGGTGCACCCAGAGGAAGAAACGCTCCGCGCGATGAGCGTCGAGCCACGCCAGCGCTTCGTCCACCACGGCGCGCCCGGGCCGTTCGTTGACGGCGCGGCCGTTCTCGCTGCCTCCCGCGAGCGTAGTCCCGGTGGCCGCACCTCCGGACTGGCCACTCGGCGACAAGCGGTCGCCATAGGTCTGGAACCCCTTGATCAGGCCGAAGCGGCGGTCGAGGGGATAGGCCGCGACGAACCCGGCGGTGGAGAAGCCGGCGTGCGCCAGTGCGTCGGCGATGGTCGGCGCCGCGAGATCGAGCCGCATGCCGTTGTCCCGCGCCGCGTGGCCGGGAGGGTACCGGCCCGTCATCAGGCTCGCATGTGAAGGCAACGTAATCGGGGCGGTCGCGTAGGCGTGGGTGAACTTCACGCCGGCGCGCGCCAGGCGATCCATCACCGGCGTCCGCGCCGGCCCGTATCCATACGCGCCAACCCGATCGGCCCGCAGCGTGTCGATGGTGATGAGGACGAGATTGCGGGCGGTGGCTGGTGCGGCCGCACCGGAGGCCGCGGCCGGCGGCGGGGGAGTCCGTTCGCGGCAGCCGGCCACGGCCAGCACAGAGAGCAGCGCGGCCCCGATCACTCGCATCGGGCGAGTATAGAAGATTGACCGCAACCGGCGAGGCAGCAGCCGGAATCAGGGCCGGTCTTCCGCCTGAAGGCGGAAGGACAAGCACGAACGGAAAGCTACGTGTGCGGAAAAATCGAATCCTGAACACCCGTGGCTTCCGCCTTCAGGCGGAAGGACAAGCGCGAACAAACGGAAGCCACGAGTGCGCAAAGACACGGCCACGAGCTCCAGGAAATTG
>JBDTSX010000401.1:0-5458 GCA_039930925.1 Acidobacteriota bacterium
CTGAGCTAACCGCCCCTACGTGCCCACAGCGGGCGAACCAGCCGTCCGGCCAAGCGACGATTATAGTCGTGAACACGGTCTGTGGGCAAGACCACCGGTCAACCGCGTGTCTTCCACACCAGCACCGCGAGGGCAATCGCCAGCCCGATCACCGCGCGGTACTCGCGGTTGCGCATCGCGCGCGCCGGGCTGAAGCGCCGCCGGCCGCCCGCCCCGGTCCCGTCGCGATACGCCGGGTAGGCGCCGCCAAACTTCTCGGTCAGGTGCGCTTCCTCGGTGCGGATCGCCGCGGTCAGCGTCACCGCGAGATAGGCCGTGACCAGCGTCGCGACGATCACACTCGCGGACGCGATCGCCAGGCCAATCCCGATCAGCGTGGAGCCGAAGTAGAGCGGATGCCGTGTCAACGCGTACGGCCCCGACGTCGTGACCTCGCGGCCCTTCTCGAGATGCCCCGCCGCCCACACGCGCATTCCCTCGCCAACGAGCGCGACGAGCGCACCGGCAGCCAGGGTACGCGCGGTCGGACTGGCCAGGTACAACGCGACGACGGCCGCGACGAAACCGATGGTCACACGCAGGCGCGCAATCCGGCGCAGGACAGCGGACATCATTGGTGCCGATCCGCCTGGTGCCGGTTTTCGGCGTCACGGTCCGGCTCGAGCCGGACACCTCGCAGTGCGGTCAGGCGCTGCTGGATCGCCGCGGTGACTTCCGGCACGGGCAGCGTCCCGAGGCACCACTCCTGCCGCCGGCAGCGCCGTTCGTACTGACAGCCGCACGACCCAAACACCGACACGGTCACATCGTCCGGCGACCAGGGGCCGTTGCGAGAGGGATCGGTCGGGCCGAACAGGGACACCGTGGGCGTCCCCGCGGCGGTGGCGAGGTGTAGGGGGCCGGTATCGCCGGACACCATCAGCGACGCGGCGCGCGACAGCGCCAGCAGATCCACGATCGCGGTTGGCGGCGCGATGCGTGCGGCGCCGTCCGACGCGTCAGCCACGGTGCGCGCCAGTGCTTCTTCCCCCGGTCCCCACAGAATCACGGACCGCAGTCCGCCGACGTCTCGAAGGAATGCCGCGACCTCGCCGTACCGTTGCGCCGGCCACCGCTTGTTCGGCCACGCCGCGCCGGGATTGATCAGCGCAAAGGGTCCCCCGCCGCCGGAGTCGGCGCCCAGCTGCTCGAGCGCGGATGATTCGACGTGGGCAAGCGGGAAGGTCACGCGCTCGTCGTGCACGCCCAGGAGACGGAGCAGGCGGAGATTTTTGTCGATCACATGGTCCGGCTGAAGCGGGACACGACGGGAGCCATCGTCGGTCTGGGAATAGAACGGTCGAGCGGTCTTTTCGCGCAGGTGCCAGATCGAAAACCCGAGGACGCGCCTGGCGCCAGAGGCACGCGCCAGGACGGCAGACTTCAGGAGCCCCTGGAAGTCGATCGCGACGTCATAGCGAACCTGCCGCATGCGGCGGGCCACGTCGGCCCATCCGCCGATGGTCGCGCGTTCCAGGACGATGACGCGATCGAGGACAGTGACGAGATCGACGATGGTGCGATGCCGCGCATCCACCAGCCAGTCGATCTGCGCATCGGGAAAGGCCCGGCGGAGCGCGGCCGCGGCGGGGACCGCATGTACGATGTCGCCGAGCGCGCCCAGCCGCACGATCAGGATCTTCATTCGCGGATGCGCGCGAGCAGATCACGCGTCGAGTGATCCTTGGGATCCCCGACGATGGCGATACGGCCCCCATACGCGTGCACGGTCTCGCGCTCAGGGACCGAGTCGGCGGTGTAGTCGGTGCCCTTGCAGTGCACGTCAGGCTTCAACAGCGTCAGCAGCGCCTCGACGGTCGGCTCGGAGAAGATGGTGACGTAGTCCACGCCGCGAAGCGCCGCAACCAGCTCCGCTCGGTCCGCGGCCGGCAGGACCGGTCGTCCTGGGCCCTTCGTCCCCGCCGTCCGGTCGTCGTTGATCGCCACGACAAGGCGATCGGCCTCGGCGGCGGCGGCCTGCAGGTAGCGGACGTGCCCCACATGCAGGAGGTCGAAGCAGCCATTCGCGAAGGCGATGCGAAGGCCGGCGCTCCGATCCGCGGCGACCCGCTCGGCGAGCTGCTCCCGCCGCATCACTTTCTCAGTCACGCGGCGTCACCGTCCGCGATCACGGCCGCCGGGTGCAAGAATCGCCTGACGCAGCTCGCCGGCGTCGACGGTCGCGGTCCCGCGCTTCATCACGACGATCCCGGCCGCGTAGTTGGCGAGATGTGCGGCCTCCAGGAACGTCGCGCCAGCAGCCAGCGCGAGCGTCATCGTAGCGATGACGGTATCGCCCGCGCCGGTGACGTCGGTAATCTGGTCGGACCCGACAATCGAAATATGGACGGTGGGGCGATCGCTCTCGAAGAGCGCCATTCCGCGGCTGCCCCGGGTGATCAGGACCGCCTGCGAGCGGGTGCGGGCCAGCAGGCCGCGCCCCGCCTTCTCGAGCACTCGCGCATTCTCGCCGATGCGCACGCCGAAGATCTGCTCCACTTCGGACTCGTTCGGTGTGCAGGCGGTCATCCCGCGAAAGCGGCTGAGCGCGTAGCGCGAATCGACCAGCACCGGCGGCGGGGACTGCGGCCGCCGCCGCAACGCCTGCTGCGCCTGACGGACGAGCGCGGGGGTGACGATCCCGCTGCCGTAGTCCGAGACGAGCAACGCATCGCTTCGCGACGCCGCCGCCAGCAGCTTCGCCGCGAGCGACCGGCGATCCGCATCGGTCAGATCAGGACCAGCAGCGCGATCGATGCGGACGACCTGCTGCTTCGCCGAGTGGATGCCGCCGGCGAGGATGCGGGTTTTTGTCGGGGTGTGGGACCCGCGGGGCCGCACCACCGAGCGAACGTCCACCTGTGGACGCAGCTCGTCGAGCAGCCGTGTCCCGGTCTGGTCACGGCCGGCGATGCCGACCGCGACGGCGCGTCCGCCGAGCGCCGCCACATTGTTGGCGGCGTTGCCCGCGCCGCCAGGCACGATCGCGGTGGAATCGTAGTTGAGGATCAGCACCGGTGCTTCGCGCGAGACCCGCGCGATTTCGCCGTAGATGAACTCGTCGGCGATCAGATCGCCGAAGACGGTGGTGCGCACGCCCGGAAACCTGGTGACGATCCCGATCAGACGTTGCGGCTCGACGTCCGGCTGCGTGACCCGCATCAGGAGGCGCGCAGAATCCAGGACGCTGCCTGGATCAGATTGTCGGCAACCACCGCCGGCGTGACCCGTGGATGCGGCGAGGCCTCCTCGGTTCGTCCGTAGCCGGTGCGGACGAGCACGCCTTGAACGCCGACACGCTGCCCGGCCTCCAGATCGTGCCAGCGGTCGCCGACGACAAACGATTGATCGAGCGCGATGTCGAGCTCCTCGGCCGCGCGCGTGAACATTCCCGACTGCGGCTTGCGGCAGTCGCACGTCTGACGATATTCGGCGACCGACGCCTCGGGATGGTGCGGACAATAGTAAAACCCGTCGACGCGCGCGCCGCCGGCCGCGAGCCGTTCGCGGAGGTGCCGGTGCGCCTCGGCGACGAAGGACTCCTTGAGAATCCCCCGCGCAACCCCCGCCTGGTTCGTGACGATGACCACCGCATAGCCGGCGCGATTCAGCAACCGCACCGCGTCGATGCTGTACGGGAAAAAGGTCAAGCGCTCGAGCCGGTCGAGATACCCGGCTTCTTCGATCAGGGTGCCGTCACGATCGAGAAAAATGGCTTTGGGCATTGGAGGGCAGGTTATAGGTTTTATGGTTTTACGGTTTTAGGGTTGGTTCACGTTTGGTTCAGGTTCAGGTTCAGGTTCAGGTTCAGGTTCGGGTTCGGGTTCGGGTTCACGTTCGGTCGGTTCGGTTCACGTTCGGTTCACGTTCGGTTCGGTTCGGTTCGGTTCACGTCGAGGTTCGGTCCGCGTTCACGTTCACGTTCCGTCGGCTCAGACGTGGCGGCGCGATTTCTCCAGGCGTCTGGCGACGGCGTCGAAGACGGCGTCGGCGCTGATGCCGCGCATGCAGCGGTGATCGATCGGGCAGTCGCGCAGCATGCAGGGGCGGCAGAAGACCTGGTGAATGAGCACGTCGTGATCTCCGAGTGGCGCGGTGACGCGGTCGTCGGTCGGGCCGAAGATCGCGGCGACGGGCACGCCGATGGCGGCCGCCAGGTGCATGGCGCCCGAGTCGTTCGAGACGAACGCGCTGCACCGGCCGAGCACGCCGATCAGCAGCCGCAGATCCGTCCGTCCGATGAGATTGACCGGCCGTACGTCAGCCGGCAGCGACGATTCTATCTCACGGCCGGCGTCGCCATCCGCGCGGGCGCCCACCAGCAGACAGACGGCGCCGCGCTCTCGAGTGACCCGTGCGACGACGTCGGCCACGCGCCGTGGCGGCCAGCGCTTCGCGTGTCCGTAGGCGGCGCCGGGGGCGAAGCCGACGATCGGCGTGGAACCGGTGATGCCTTGCCGAGCGAGAAGTGCCTCCGCGCGCGCGGCGGTTTCCGGACGAATCGACAGGCGAGGCGGCACGTCGCTGACCTCGCTCCCGAGGCCGCGCACGAGCGCGTTGTAGTAGGCCGACTGATGAAGATGGCGCGCCGCGGGCCGCGGGATCGCGCGGGTCAGCAGCCGGCTGCGGAGATTCGCCGAATACCCCCATCGCTCCGCGATGCCCGCGCGACGCACAGTCCAGGCGGCGCGAAATGAGTTAGGCAGCAGCAGCACGGCATCGTACCCGCCGCTGCGGAGCGCGGCGGCTTCGTGACCGCCACGCGTGATGGCGATCACGTCGTCTGGGGCCGCGAGCGTGTCTTCCTCGAAGAGCGGTGCAACCGATGAGGTCGCGGCGATGGTGATCCGGGCATCCGCGAACGCGGCACGCAGAGCCCCGAGCGCCGGCAAGGCCATGACCGCGTCGCCGAGCCAGTTCGGCGCCCGGACGAGGAGGTTCTTGCAGGCCCGGCCGTTCACGCCGGGCGTGGTGGCATCGGCCGTCATGGCCTGCTGCGCACGCAACGCATCACGATCACTCCGCGCCCTGCGGGGGCTCGTCGGTCCTGGCGGCGGGGAACATGCCGGGGACGTGCTCTCCACTCGGCACGTCGCGCCAGCGGCGATGCATCCACAGCCACAGCTCGGGGTAACGGCGCACGTACATCTCGAGGACGTCGGTGCAGCGCTGCGTGAACTCCGTGATCGCGTGCTCGCTGTCGGATCGCGGCGGCTCGACCGCATGTTCGTAGACCATCCGAAAGCGCCCGCCGGGGATCGGCAGCGCAAACACCGGCACCACCGGCGCCCCCGTTCGCAGCGCCAGCGCGGCGAGCGCCGAGGTGGTGGCAGCCGGCCGGTCGAAGAAATCGACGTAGACCGCGTCGGCCGGCTGCATGTGCTGATCGATCAGGAACGCGACCGCCTGGTTGGACTCG
>JBDTSX010000402.1:0-5441 GCA_039930925.1 Acidobacteriota bacterium
GCGGAGTGCCGGCGAGCGAGACCGTCAGCGTCGCGATGCGATCCACGGCAAAGCCGTTATCGACGTCCATCAAGGTCTTGAACGCCCGTCCCAAGGCCAGGGACCCCGAGAACAGCACAACGCTGACGGCAATCTGCGCGACGACGAGGAACGTGCGGAGCCGTCGTAGACGGGGATGCGCCTGCGCGGTCCGTCCCATCGTCGACAGCTCCGTGCGCCCCAGGCAGAACGCGGGTACGAGGCCGAACCCGAGTCCGGTCAGAAGTGAGAGGGCGATGGTGAATCCAAGGACTCGCCAGTCGAGCACGGTATAGGCCTGTGCGGCCAGCGTCGCCGGTTGGGTCACCGTCGCGAGCCGGACGGTCCATTGAGCAATGGCAAGACCCGCGACCGCGGCACACGCGGAGAGCAGCACGCTCTCGGTGAGAAGTTGCTGTACGATGCGCGCGCGGCTGGCGCCGAGCGCGCAGCGTCGAGTCCAGGACATCTGGCCCACCGCCGAACATCTGCTGCCACAGCCCATAGCTGATGACGGCGACGGCGCCCCGGCCGGCGACGTCCTCATCCGGAGCGAACCCGCGGCCCAGCACCGGTCGGATGCCCAGGACGTCGAAGAAGTTCGCCGATGTCTCGGCAAAACGCACCCTGGCGGTCGTATCGCGGTGCTCGATGTTGACATCCATGAAAGCGTAGTTCGCGGCGTCGTCGAGGTAGGCGGTCGCCCTGTGCCAGCTGCGGAACGTCACGCCGTCGTAGCCAGGCCCGACCATCCAGAGCAGGGCCAATCGCTCGGGTTGCTCGAACGGGAGCGATCGCAGCAGCAACGCGTTGAGCACACTGAAGACCCCGGTATTCGCACCGATCGCGAACGCCATCACACCGACGGCGAACGCGATCGGCACGGGACGCTTGCGCCACGTCAGCAGGGTATGACGCGTGTCCTCGGGCCATTTCGCGAGCGAGCTGGACGGGCAGCGAACGCGCCAGGTCCACGAGGGTGCGTCCCCACAATCTCAGGAGGTCCCCCGCGCTCACGGCCTCGGCGCGCTCATCCGAGAATTGACGCGCCAGTGGAACGCCGTAGTTCTCACGGAAGCCTGCCGGGTAGAGCCGCAGGAGCCAGCGGTACAGCCGAACCGACGTGCGCATGATCAGACCTCCCTGGGACGGCCAAATGTCGCGGCGGCACGTTGAACGAGATCTCGCATTCGGGCCGCCAGAGTGCGAGCGCAGCGAGTCCGCGGCCTCGTTTCTGCCGGCGGCTTCGGGGGCGTATGGGTCGGGCCGCGCCACGCTTGAATCTTGAACCGGATTGATTCGGGAGCTTCGGCAATCCGTCAAGCTGACGGCATTCCGGCGCGGTCACAGCACGTCACTGACCGCGCATACCGCTGCGCGTCCCACCGTGGGATCGCAACTTGCTTCCCGAGAGCCAGGAAGTGAAGCCAATGCGTGCCCAAACCGCGCGGCCAGCGCCTCCTTCGCAGACTGCGGTGGTCGAGACCGGAGCACGGGTGGATCGGGCGAGCCGCTGGATGCACGAGACCATCTGTGCGTTGCACGGACATGACCTCATGCTGCACTTCGATCGCGGCCGCCGGATCTGCCTGCGCTGCGCCAGTTGCGGCCACGAAACGGCCGGCTGGGAAACGAACTAGCGGGTCAGGACGAGCATTCTCCCGCCGCGTGTCCAATACGCATCCACGGCGACAAAAGAGCAGCGTCCGTCGGGGAATTGCCGCAGGATGGTGCCATGATGTGGAGACTCCCGGCGTTCGTGGCGGCGCTCGCGCTCAGCGTCAGCGTTTCGACTGGCGATCCGCGAGGTGGCCGGCCAGAGCCGAGGCGGCCCGTTGCCGCGAAGCCTGCCGGATCGGACTCCCTGCTCGAGACGACGCTGCTCGTCACCTGGTACGGGAATCCGCACAGCGGCAGCATGGGCGTACTCGGACGCCAGACGGGATCGGCGCGCGCCGACGCGCTGACACGCCAGGCCGCCGCCTACGCGCCGCTGACCGGGAAGGGCGTGCTGCCCGCCTACCATCTGGTCGCCGTGATCGCCCAGCCCACCCCGGGCCGCGACGAGATGTGGAGGCGGCGGGAGTCGGCGGACGTGATCTGGGCGCTGCTCGCCGAGGCGCGCGCCAATGGGTTCGCGCTGATCCTGGACGTGCAGCCGGGCCGGTCGACGGTCAAGGACGAGGTGGCGGCGCTGCGCACTTACCTGGCCGAGCCCGATGTCCATCTGGCGCTCGACCCCGAGTTCGATATGGCGGCGAGCCAGATCCCCGGCCGGAAGATCGGCTCGATGGCCGCGGACGACGTCAATGCCGCCCTGGACATCCTCGAGCGCCTCAAAGACGAGCGCCAATTGCCGCCGAAGGTGCTGATCGTCCATCAGTTCACGCTGGCGATGCTCCCCGATAAGGAAAAAATCCGCCCCCGGCGCGGAATAGACCTCGTCCTCGACATGGACGGGGTTGGGTCCCAGGCCCTGAAGCGCTCCAGTTATCGGGCCATCTTTCGCCAGGCGGCATTGCCCTATGCCGGGGTAAAGCTGTTTTATCGGCAGGATACCGGGTTGTTCGGCCCCGCCCAGGCCCTGAGTCTCACGCCGCTCCCTTCTGTTGTCATCTATCAGTAGTCGGAGCCGACATCGGTCGGAGAGTCTTGCAGCAGTATCCGCGCAGGCCGGTCGTGATTCGTCATCGCGACTTTCAGGGATCGGTACCAACCGCGACGTGCTCATCGTCGGGGCGATCCGCCTGCGCACCTCGGGAGCGCGGCTGGTCGCCGGCATGCGGGACATCGACGCCTTCGAGTGGACCGGCATGCTCCTCGCGGCCGCCCGCGTCAGCACCGCGCCCTCTCCAGCCGACTTCGCGGCGCTGACGCTCGAACCGGGCGAGATCGGGTCGCTCGAGGCTTGCCGGCCGGGACGGTGCGCGTTCAAGCTCGCGGCCACGGCATCGTCCACCTGATGAAGCCGTGGTCTACATGCGGCTTGGAACCATCGGCGGCCTTCCATACAAGACCGTCCTGGCCGGCCGCTCGGATATCGGTTTCGCGGGCACCGCGGCTTTCGGCTTCTTGTGGGCGGTCGCGGCAGCTGGCTTCGTCGTCGCCGGCGCCGGTTTGTCGGCGGGCGCCGACTGGTGGCGGCCGATGACGGTCGGCATGGCCGCGCTTTCGTTCGCGCTTGCCGTGCTTGACTGGCAGGTCGCGTTCGTGGCCGTGGGCCTGGACCTCGCCGTCATCGCCATCACCGTCGCGTCAGCCCTGCCGCAGGGGCGCGGCTGATCGAGGCGGCGGACCTGGCTCGCTGCGGCGGCAGCCTTTGCGGCCGGGGTCGGCGATCCAGACGAGCGCGTCACGGAGCGTGTGGCGTCGTCGCGGGGCGAGGTTAGGGGGCAGCAAAAGTTTCCCCGCGGCCGGGGTATTTTCCGAGGTGAATGCCCGCCCCATGGCGATCATCGCTGGCGATCGTGGCGCATTCGCGCTGGCATCATCGTTGCCCTTGAACTGTCAGCTGAAAGCGCAATTGGAAGGAGTCACATCATGCCCCCCGTCACCACGATCCTCGTGCCGCTCGACTTCAGCAAGGCGTCGCATGCGGCGCTTCGCTATGCGTGCCGGCTGGCCGACCGGCTTCCGGCGTCCCTGCACCTGCTCCACGTCGTCGAGCCGCCGGCGATGGCAACCGGCTACCTCGAGGTCTATGTCGCGGCGCCCGAGGTGCAGGAGCGTTTCGAGCAGGAAGGGCACCAGCTCCTGAACGAGGCGCTCACGCCGGAGGAGCAGGCGCGCTACCATGCGGCGCTGGTCCAACGAACGGGCGACCCGGCAACCGAAATCCTTCGGTACGTGACTGACCAGGACAACATCGACCTGATCGTCATGGCCACGCACGGTCGCGGCGGCGTGGCCAGGCTGATGATGGGCAGTGTCGCCGACCGGCTGGTACGAGCCGCGCCGTGCCCGGTCCTGACGCTGCGCACCCCGCATGAAGCCGCCACGGCAGCCGCACCGGCAGCGTGAGGACACCATGAACTGGCCTGCGGCCCCACACTCGGCGAACGTCGGCGCCTCAGGTCCGGACGGCCCCGCCGTCCGGACCGGCGCCCACGGGTGGTCAGCGATGCCCCGGCGCATCCTCGGGGCGTCTCTGCTTCGGTCCTCGGTGTACGAAGAGGTCGAGGCCGATCCGGCTGCGACGGCGCAAGCCGCGCTGGTGGTGGTCGCCTCCAGTGTCGCGGGCGGCATCGGTGCGACCGGGTTCACATCGCACGGGGTCGCCACAGCCGCGTTCTTCACGGTTGTGGGCCTCGTGTTCTGGGTGGCGTGGGCTCTCGTCACCCTCGTGATCGGCGTGCGGCTGCTCCCCAAGCGCGAGACGCGGTCGGACATGGGAGAGATGCTGCGCACGCTGGGGTTCGCCACCGCACCCGGACTCCTGCGACCCGCGGGGTTGGTCCCTGGGCTGGCGGTGCCGGTCCTGGCGCTGACGACGGTGTGGATGCTCGCAGCGATGCTGGTCGCCGTGCGACATGCCTTGGATTACTCGAGCATCGGCCGCGCGGTGGCGGTGTGCCTGATCGGCTGGTTGTTCGCGATTGGCTTCGTGCTGCTCTTCGGCGTGCTGTTCGGGCCCACACTGTCCTAAGCGTGCGGCATCGCCCGGGGCCGGCAAGACGAAGGAGGTCTACCATGCGTGTCAGCGAGGTCATGACCGGGAAAGTCCAGACCGTCGATCAGCACGAGCGGATCGAGCGGGCCAGGACACTGATGCGGCTGCGGGGCATCCACCATCTCGTCGTAGTGGAGGGCCTGCGCATCGTCGGCCTGGTGAGCTCTGAGATGCTGGACCGGGGTGAAGCAGAAGGCATCGCCCACGTGGAGGACATTATGCTGCGGCATGTGCTTGTCGCATCGCCTGAGCTGACCATCACGCGGGCCGCGAAACTGCTTCGGGGCCGCACCGCGGGCGCGCTGCCGGTGGTAGCGCACGATCGGCTGGTCGGGATCGTGACCGTGTCCGACCTGCTCGATCTAATCGGAAGGGGAGCGGCACAACCGGTCGCGACGAGCCGACGCCGGACGCTGAAGGTCCCCGGTAAGAAGCCGCGCGTCGTGGTGGCCGCGGCGGACCCGCATCGCTGACTGACGGCTGGCCCACTGTGAGGTTGCGCCGCTCAGATTGATTTACCGGGATGCGTCGCCGGGCATGGATTGGCGTTCCGTTGCGCGTTCAGTTCTTCGGCACAACGGCCCAGAACCAGCCCCGCACCTCACCCGGACGGAAGCCGCGCGCCGCGTCGGCCGGATAGTCACGCGCCAGTGCGTCGCGCACGGCCGGGTCGATGCGGTCGACTGGACCGTGACACATCGCGCAGGCTGGAGCTTCAGTGATCGGTTGCAGAATCCCCACCGCGCTCCCGAGA
>JBDTSX010000403.1:0-5436 GCA_039930925.1 Acidobacteriota bacterium
CAACAGCACGAGCGTCCTCGAGGGGAACGCCTTCGCGTCGTTCCTGCTGGGCGCGCCGAACAGCGGCAGCGTGGATGTCAACCCGAAGCCGCACTACAAGTGGCTCTTCGCGGCGCCGTGGATCCAGGACGACTGGCGCGTCAGCAACAAGCTGACGCTGAACCTCGGCTTCCGATGGGACGTCAACGGTTCCGTCAAGGAAGCAGACAATCAGCTGAACTACGCCTTCGACCCGACGATCGTCAACCCGGTGTCGGCGCGCCTGGGTCAGCAGGTGCTGGGGGGGATCCGGTTCGCCGGCGTAGACGGAGCGCCGGACCGACCGTGGAAGCTCGATAAGAATAACTGGCAGGGGCGCATCGGCATGGCCTACTCGATCAACGACAAGACCGTGTTTCGCGCCGGCTACGGTAAGTACTTTCTCAACCCGACGAGTCAGGGCAACAACGCCGGGTTCAGTTTGACGACGCCGATCCTCACCTCAAATGACGGCGGCCGCACGCCGACGTACCTGCTGTCGAATCCCTGGCCCGCCGGGATCCAGGATCCCCCGGGCAGCTCGCTGGGGCCGCTCACCTTCCTCGGGCGCGGTCCGTCATTCTCGAACCCCGACTTCGTCGTGCCGAACGTCCACCAGTTCTCGGCGGGCATTCAGCGCCAGCTACCGGGGCACATCTCACTCGAGATGACCTACGCGGGCAGCCGGAGCTACGACCTGGAAGCGGGCTTCAACGCCTACAACGAACCGTCGGCGGCGTTCCAGGCGCAGTGCGACGTCACCCTGGGCGGCAGCCGCAGCCTCTGCGACCAGCTGGTCACGAATCCGTTCTTCGGCGTGGCGGGCTTCGAGGGGACGACGCGCTTCACCAACGCGACGCTCTCGCGCTTCGAGTTGAGCCGCCCGTTCCCGGCGTTCACCGGCATCACCCAGAACCAGAACAACATCGGCAAGCTGGTCTACGACTCAGGACAGTTCGTGCTGAACAAGCGGTTCGTCAAGGGCGTCACCGTGAACGCCAGCTACACCTACGTGCCGCGGTGGACCGAGACCGGGGGCTACGTGGACGCGGTCTCGGGTCTGCTGAACGAGGGGCCGTACTTCTCGCAGCGCAAGCACCGCGTGACCGCGTCGGGCGTGTGGGAGCTGCCGTGGTTGCGCGGCGACCGCAGCCTCATTGGAAGGGTCGTTGGCGGCTGGACGGTGTCGCCGTTGCTGGTCTTCCAGTCCGGCCAGCCGTGGGACATGCCGGGTAACGTCGACCTGGCGCCGGGCGTTGACCTCGCCGATATCGCGCTGGACGGCAAGAAGGACGGCCAGTTCATCTACGGCGTGAAGCCGTGCATCGGGCAGCGGAATGCCACGACTGGCAACTACGACCTGCTGGCGGTCTCGAAGGCGTACGGCTGCACCCAGCCGTACTTCCTCGTCCGCGAGGCCTTCCAGCGCCGCACCGCGAACAGCCGCTACGACGAGTTCCGCCGCCCGTCACTGTGGCAGGTGGACGTGAACTTTGCAAAGACGACACCGATTACGGATCGCGTGCGGCTCCAGGTGCGCCTCGAAGCGTTCAACCTCTTCAACACTCCGCAGTACGACGAGCGTCAGTACAGCCAGGACACCAACAGCGCCGACTTCGGCCGCATCAACCGCAACAGCACCGCTCAGTCGAACTTCCAGCGGTTCATCCAGATCGGGCTCCGCCTGATCTTCTGATGGCTTCCGCTTGACGGTGGAAGCGACACATGGGGCCGGGGTCTTCGAGACTCCGGCCCTTCCCCATCACTGATCACTGATTAAGCGGTGGTAGCGCCCCATCCAGTACGGCAGCAGGAAATACGTCCCGTCGTCCTCACTCAGACCGCCGTTGCCGCCGTCGAGCCCGTAGGGATTGCCGTTCCACTTGGACATCGGCAGTTCATCGTACGGCAGCACCACGAGCGACTGCCGACGGTCGAAGCGGTCGGGCAGCGGATCGACCGGCACGTCCTGGCGAGTTGAATTCCTCACCGACCACGAGATCAGGTCCATCGGGATCTCGCGAAGCGTGCGCACCGACGGGGCGAGATCGAACGCTGCCGCGCCCGTGCCCACGCCGTAGATCACGTTCCACAGCGGGTTGCGCTCCGGCCGCTCGATCTGCCAGCTGCGCGCCAGGCTCTGCTTGTAGACCGCGACGAGCGCCGGGTCGGTCTCGTAGCGCAGCAGCGGGTAATACGACAGGAACGCCAGCTCGTCGTCGGAATGATTGATGTGCCCCGGGACCATCACCTTCTGATTGCGGGTGAGCCAGTGGTACTTCTGCGTCCGGATCAGATCGTCGTACGCCGCCGCGTAGCGGGCGCGGGACGGCGCATCGAGGGTCATGTGCTGGGCGACGCGGAGATGGGAGAGGATGTGCAGCGCGCGCAGCCCGGTCTCGTCGGGATCGTCCCAGATCGCGTCTGGCCCCCAGAAACCCCAGCGCGTCCGCCGGCCTCCCGGTCCACGCAGTTCGTAGCTGTTGTCGAGGATGTGGTTCGTGATCCGCTCCACCACGCCGCGCAGCGCCGGCTTCTCCGCCTCGTCGGCGACGAGGTCGTAGTAAATCGGATACACGAAGTAGTGGCCGACGATTTCGTCGGAGCTGGTGTCCCCTTTCCAGCGCCATTCCCCGTCCGCCGTATCGTGCCATTCGCCATCCTGCGGTTGCTCGTCCTCCCCGACCTTGATGATCGAGCGCGCCGGGAACCCGGGCACCCCGGTGATGGCTTCCAGACGGATGAGGGCATTCATGCCCCGCCGGGCATTGGCGCGCGCGTCCGCCTCTCCGGTGACGCGGTAGCGGAAGCACTCGGCCGCAACGTACATCGCCGTCCACAGTCCGTCGTTGTCGCTCGACACCATCCGGCTGGTCGAGAGATCCCCGGCCACGCGCAGCCGCGAATCTGCGGTCAGCCCCCAGCGGTTGTGACGCGACTGGACCCGGGTGACGAAGGCCCGCGATTTCCCGGCCAGTGTCATCGGCACGTACGCGATCCGGGCGTAGCCGCCACGCGTTTCCAGCCAGGTCGCCTCCCCGTCGAAGCCGATCCCGGTCACGTCGTCGTCCGGCAGCCAGCGCCGGCCGGCGAAGTATTCTCGCGTGCCATAGCCGCCCGAGAGGCGAATCGCCCCGTCGTGCGTGCCGATCCAGACCACGGACGGTGACGCCGCCCTGATCACGGTGAACCGGACGTTCGGCAGCGGGACCATCGCCCGCCGCAGCGCCGCTTCCTGTTCGGGATCGATCCGCCGGTCGATCTGGACCTTGCCCGCTGTCTCGCGGGCAAACTCCTGGGCGGTGTAGAACGTGCGCACCTTCTGGAGGTACGCGTCTGGCGAGGCATCCTGCGCCGACGTGGGATCGAGGGTGCACGCCATCACCAGAAGGGACGAGACCGCATAGCGACGACCGGGGTATCTCACCATTGTCCTGGACTCCTCGAGCGGATTGCCGCCGACGCCGCGGCATTTGCATCAGAATAGACCCGTGCCGTCCCGTCTACCGATCGCCACCGCGTGTGTCCTCGTCGGTGCGGCGCTCGTCACGGGCTCGCTTTGTGCGACCACCGCGGCCCAGGCGCAGGGGGCAACACGCATCACCTGGGAGGACACGGCACCGGTTCGCGCGCGCCTCGACGCCCAGGGCCTGACCTCGAGCTCGTTCCCCGCGTACGTCGCGCGGGTGCGTCAGGAGAATGCCAACCGGGTGCGCGAAGGTGATCTCGATCACCTGATCTTCTATCTCCTGCAGTCCACACATTTCACGGCGCTGCCGCCCGTAGAGCCGGCGCTCAGCGCCAGGGCGCTGGCCGAGACTCTCGACCCGGCCGAACGGGACGCGTTCCTGCAGAGCTCGCAGGTCGCCGGCTCGAGGATTGCGGCACCGGTCAGGGCGCGAGCGTCCGCGCTCGAGCACGCCCTCGATTCAAGCGATCGCGACCCGCGGCTGGTCTACTTCCGCGAGTTGGTGAAGGCGACGGTGCCCAATCTTGCCGACCGGAATGCCGCGCTCCTGCGCGAATACCTGCGCGTGATGCAGTTCATCTACAAGAAGGAGTTCGTCGCGCAGCGCTCCGGGCCCGCGGCGGTGGCCGAACTGTACCGCGCGCGGGGACTCAGCACCGACACGGAGGTCGAGGCCGGCTATCTCGTCTACCTCGGGCTGGGCGTGGTTCGCTCGCTCGATCCGGAACGGCGCATCCGGCGGGTCCTGATCGTGGGTCCCGGTCTCGATCTCGCGCCGAGGACAGCGCTGCTGGAAGTGAGCCCGCCGGAAAGCTATCAGCCATGGGCGGTGATGGACGCGCTGCTGGCGCTCGGGCTCTCCCGCGTTGGCGACCTGGAGATTGTCGGCGCCGACATCAATCCGCGCGTGGTGACGCACCTCCGCCGCGAGCACGGCGCTCCCCCCACTCTGACGCTGGTGAGCGGGATCCGCGAGAGCGACACGATCAGCTTCTCGGCCGACTATCGCGACTACTTCACCGCCGTCGGCCGCTCGATCGCCAGGGTGGATTCGGGAGCGACACAGGGCAAGGCCGCGAGCACCGGTTCGATGACCGTCAGCGGAGGGCATTTACGCAAGACGGTCGCGGTCGGCGCCGCCGCCGCGCGCGCCCTTGACGCCGAAACGCTCGACATCGTCACCGAGCGGCTGGACGGACCTGGATTCGATCTGATCGTCGCGACCAACATTTTTCCTTACTTCGACGACCTGCAGCTGATCCTGGCGATGACCAACATCGCCGGCATGCTGGCGCCCGGCGGCGTCCTGCTCCACAACGAGCCGCGCCCGCTGCTCGGCGAGCTGACCGCCGACCTCAAGCTCCCGCTGGTTCAGGCGCGCACGGCAGTGATCGCCAACGTGAAGGGCTCGTCGAGGCCGCTGTACGACAGCGCGTTCATCCATGTAAAGACCCCGGCAGGCTCGCGCTGATCGAGCGCGCCGATCGTCCGGCTGAAGCCGGACGCCACACCACCAGTGCCTCGCAGACGGAGGATCCGCCATAATGCGGGGATGACGATTCTCTACGCGTACCTCCGGAATTATTGGAGGCTCATCGCGGTCGCCCTGCTGCTGGCGACGATCAACCAGACGTTCTCGCTGCTCGATCCGCTGATTTTCCGCCACGTCATCGATCAGTACGCCACCCGGTTCCAGGAATACTCGACCGGCGAATTCTTCCGCGGCGTGAGCGTGCTGCTGGCGGCGGCGGTCGGGGTGGCGTTCGTGTCGCGCGTCGCCAAGAACTTCCAGGACTACTTCATCAACGTCATCACGCAGCGGCTCGGCGCGCAGCTGTACTCGGACGGCATCCGGCACTCGCTGCAGCTGCCCTACTCGGTGTTCGAGGATCAACGCAGCGGCGAGACGCTCGGCCGGCTGCAGAAGGTGCGCACCGACGTCGAGAAGC
>JBDTSX010000404.1:0-5427 GCA_039930925.1 Acidobacteriota bacterium
CCGAGATCGACATTGACCACTCGAGCGAAACTGGCCAGGAACAGCCCAGACCCGACGAGGAGAACGACCGCCAGCGCCACTTCCGCCACGACGAGGGTGGCGCGAAGCGCCTTGATACGAACGCCGGCGGTGCCCCCACGCTCCGTCTGATGCACGGTCCCGGCAATCGTCGGACGCGAGAACCTGACCGCCGGCGCCAATCCGAATGCGATGCCGGTCACAATTGCCACGATGCCCGTCGCTGCGAGCACCCGCAGGTCAACCGCAATCGTCGCCGCGCGCGGGACCTCCGCCGGGATCGCGGATCGCAGGGCCTCGACCCCCCACCACGCGACGACCGCGCCAAGTGCCGCTCCCGTCAAGGAGAGGATGACGCTCTCGAGCAGCAGGGCCCGCGACAGGTCCCACCGCGACGCGCCGAGCGCAGCCCGGATGCCAAGCTCACGCGTACGAGTCGTCGCTCGCACGAGCATCAGGTTCGCGAGGTTGACACAGGCGATGAGCAGGACGAACGATACCGCGCCGAGCAGCATCGCCATCCATCCGCGAACTTCTCCCGTCACATACCGGTGCAGCGGCTGGACCCGGGTCGCGCGGTCGGTGAACCATCGCGGGGTCTCGGCCGCGAGCGCCGCGGTGATCCGGCCCATGCTCGCCTGAGCCCGCTCGACGGACACGCCGTCGCGAAGCCGGCCGACGACGTGGAGGTTGTAGCCGAAGCTGTTGCCGCGCACACGATCGTCACTGGCGAAGACGCAGGGCAGCCACACCTCCACGTTGTCCCTGCCTACCGCATATGTATCGGCCGGATAGGTGAAGCCGGGCGGCATCACCCCCACGATCTCGAACGATGCGAGCTGGCCGGGCAGGCGCGCACCGATCGCGTCCGGGGATCCCGCGAAACGGCGCCGCCACAGCCCATAGCTGATGACCGCGACGTGAGCCCCGCCTTCGGTCTCGTTTTCGGGGGCGAACCCCCGTCCCAGCACGGGTGGCGTTCGCAGGACGGAGAAAAAATCCGCCGTGACACGCTGGGCGCGGAGCGTTTCGGGCGGCGCGTCCCCCTGCCGCCGCAAACTGATTGCGCCGTAACCGACAGCGGCCAGCCCGGTGAAGACGTCCTGCCGCTCGCGCCAGTCGAGGAAGTTCTGGGGCGCCACTTTCATGGAGTCGAACGGGCTGTTCTTCGAGAATTCGCCGACCGCAACGAGGCGGTCGCTCTCGTCGAACGGCAAGCCGCGCAGGATGACCGCATCCACGACCGAGAAGATCGCGGTCGTCGCGCCGATGCCGAGGGCGAGGACCGCGAGCGCGACGATCGTGAACGCGGGGGTGGCGCGCAGCGAACGGATCGCATGCCGGGTGTCGCGCCAGAGCAGGTCGAGCCAGATCGTCCGCACGTCACGCACCGCTTCGCGGGTTTGCGTCAGGCCGCCCAGATCGCGCAGCGCGATTCGTCGCGCCTCGATTGGAGAGAGGCCGCGCGCCACCTGCCGGTCCACCTCCTGCTCGACATGAAAGCGCAGCTCCTCCTCGAGTTCGGCGTTGACTCTGCGTCGTCCCGCAATCTCACGAACGTAGGCGACGAGTCGTGCGAACATGCGGCCCTCCTCTGAACACTGCCGGGTCTCAACCCGACTGCAGAATCCTCTTCATCGACAGGGCGAACTGCTCCCAACTGGCGGTTTCCGCGGCCAGACGACGGCGGCCCGCCGGCGTCAGCGTGTAGACGCGGGCGCGGCGGTTGTTTTCAGAAGCGGTCATCTCGGACTCGACGTCGCCGCCGAGTTCGAGGCGATGCAACGCCGGGTAGAGAGAGCCCTGGCTGGCATTCAGTCCTTCTCGCGAGACCTGGCGGATGCGATTGGCGATCCCCCAGCCGTGATTCGGGCCCAAGGTGAGAATTTTCAGGATCAGCAGGTCGAGCGTCCCCTGCAGCAGGTCGGTTTTCGGCAGGGTTTCCTCTCAAGCTTCGAGAGGAGTATATGCGTCTTCCCTCGGAGGTCAAGAGGATTGTGGCCGTTAGGGCTGCTGCATGTACTCTCTCTCGGCAGGACGTTGGCTTTTCGACGGCTCTATGGTTAGATGTCCGCCGCGTGAAGCCTCCCAGAGTTTTCCGTAGGAGCCTCGTTGCGGCCGGCCTTCTGGCGGCTACTGTCGCCGTGTCCGCTCAAGCGCTCGAGAGTGCGAGCTGCGAATCGAACATCGTGTCCGCGACAGTCGTGGCGACGTTTTGCGGCCACCGCCTCGACCGCGACGAGATCCTCGATCTTCTAATTGTGTGGCGCGGTCGCCCCGGCTGGTTCCAGCGCCGCGAAGGCGGACGGGCCGGCGGCGGCGGTTCTCGAACGCTTGGCGCCGGCACGAAGGGCCATGTTGCTCAATACTCGATGTACGGGGCTGTCACCATCGATTTCGACGCCGATTTCGACGCCGGCGTCGTCACAATTGGCGACGTCCGCATCCCGCTGAACGGGGTCAATACCGTTTTTGTGGATCATGTGGACGAACCGGGGGTCCGCCGAGTCTCTGCGACACGGTGGAGTGAACCACGACTGCCGTTGACCGGCGACCGAAACGTCACCATGGTCCGGCGCTCGCGGGAGCTGCTGAACTATCTCCAGTGCGAGGTGCCGATCCCGGCGCCACCCCGAACCGGCTATGGATCGCAGATGCCGATCGTTACCGTCTGTGAAAAACTGAAGTCGAGATAGACGACGGTCAAGGCGACGCACGGTGGCGCCATTCGCGCGGCCGTTCTCTGAACACCAGGGGGATCGATGGAAGTGGACGACAAGACAGCACAGGTCCTCGCCGGTGAAGACAGCTTCTTCCGGGCGCTGCTCGAAGCGGACGCCGCGCGGCTGCAGGCCGTCGCGACGCCGGACTTCCTGCTGATCGATGTGATGTCAGGGTCTGAAATTCCGGGTGCGGTGCTCGCCGACCTGGTGGGCTCGGGCCAGCTCAAATTCGACGCGGTCGAGCGGATCGACGCGCGTGTCCGCCTCTTCGGCGAGGCCGCGGTCGTCACGGGACAGACGCGCATGCGGGGACGGTTTGAGGATCAACCGTTCAGCGCACACAGCCGGTACACGCATGTCTACGTGCGAAATGGTGGTGCGTGGCAGATTGCCTCGGCCCAGGGAACGCCGATCGCGGCCGTCTGATTCAGCGCTCCGCCGTCCGGATGCACAGAATCGACATAGACCCGAGTCAGAGCGCCCGATGACGGCTTCCGGTGTTACCGGATCGGCTCGTCGCCAGGGCCCGCCGTGTAAACCTGCCCCACGCCCGACACAAAGAAGCCCACGTTGGGCCTGAAATAGGCTGGCTCCGCGACGCCGTCACCGTTGTAGTCGCCGGGTATGGGCAGATCCCCGTCCGCGCCGTAGACCATCGTCGAAGAGGTGGCGAAGCCGGTGGACGAATAGCGGATCCACCACTGGCCGGTCGAGGGTCTGAAGATCGCCGCGTCGGTGCGGCCGTCGCCGTCGTAGTCGGCGGGGACCGGCAGGTCGGTAGCGAGCCCCCAGTCGATCATCATCGTCGTTCCGTCGCTGCTGCGCTTCGCGTACCACCGTCCCGTGGACGGGCGGAACACCGCGACGTCGATGCGGCCATCGCCGTCGTAATCAGCCGGCACGGCGATGTCGCCGGGCAGACCCCAGTCGATGGTGAATGAATCGGTGTAGCCGCTCGACGAGGTCTTCAGATACCAGCGCCCTTCGCTTGGCCGGAAGACCATCAGGTCGGCCTGGCGGTCGCCATCGTAGTCAGCGGGCAGCGCGATGTCGCCGCTCACACCCCAGGGGCCGTAGCTCCCGTACCCGGCGTAGGCGCTCGTCGAACGATCGACGTACCACATCCCGGTGGATGGACGCATCAGGACGAGATCGCCGCGGCCGTCCCCGTCGAAGTCCGCGATCCGGAGCACGTCCGATGCGAGGCCGAAAGAAAAGGCGTCCCGCGACGCAAAGCCGGTGATCGAGTGCCCTACAAGCCACTCGGCGTTCGCGGTATCGAACACCGCCGCGTCCGAGCGGTGATCGCCGTCCAGGTCGAGTGCGGCGCCACGCAGCAGAGCCACCGGAATTCCGATCGGCAGATCGCCTGGCTGTCCGACGACCACGCCCGGTCCGCTGCCTTCGACGTACCACCGGCCGGTCGATCGGCGATACACGGCCAGCCCGGCGCGGCCGTCGCCGTCGTAGTCGAGTGCGACCGGCACGTCGCCGGTCAGTCCGTACTGGCGCGTGAACTGATCCTTGACATACCAGACGCCGGTCGAGGGGCGATAGACCGCGAGGTCGATCACGCCGTCGCCGTTGTAGTCGGCGGGCACGGGGATGTCGCCCGCTTGGCCCCACGCGAACGATCCGACCCCGCGTATGAACCAGTTCCCCGTCGAGGGCCGGTAGACCGCCAGATCCGCGCGTCCGTCGCCGTTGTAATCGCCGGGCACCGGGATGTCGCCGACGAGACCCCACTCGGCGATGAATTGGTCCTTGACGAACCAGCGGCCGGGCGCCGCGCGGAACACCGCAACGTCCGCGCGGCCGTCGCCATCGTAGTCGGCCGGCACCGGGACGTCCTCGGGCGATCCCCAGGACGCCACGAGCTGCCCGCGGACGAACCATGTCCCAGACTCCGGCGCGAACACCGCGACGTCGGTAATCCCGTCGCCATCATAGTCGGCGGGCACCGGCATCCATGACGGACGGCCCCAGGCCAGGGGCAGCCGCCCCTCGATGAGCCACGTCGCGCCATAGGGCCGGAACACCGCCCGATCGGCGCGGCCGTCGCCCGTGAAGTCGCCGCGCGTGTGCGCCAGGGTCCCCGTCCCAGCCTGAGTGATGGTGACAGTGTGTCCGGCAACCGTCGGCGTCGCGGATCGCTCCGCGCCGGCGTTCGCCCCGATGCGGAGCCGGACCGTACCTGGTCCGGCGCCCGCCGCGCCGGCCTCGATCGTGATCCACGACGGCACGCCCGACACGCTCCACGAGCACGCGTCGCCGGTAGCCCCGATATCGAAGGTGCCGGTGCCGCCGGCAGCGCCGAAGCCACGAGCTGCTGGGGTCACTGTCAGATCGCAGGTCCCCAACAGATCGAAGAGCGTATTCCCGAGCGTGAAGTACCACGCGCCGTTCAAGTAGTGCGGCTCGATGCGCAGCGATCCGGACGAGCGGCTCTCCGCCACGCTGCGCAAGGCCTGGCCGGGTACGGCCAGGTAGAGCCCTCCCGTGCTCGCCGCGTTCTCGGCCGTGTCGATGATGACCTCACCGTTCGGCGCGAGCGCTCGCGCTCCACTCGACGCGTTGAAGAACGTCAACTGCGCCGTGGCGCCGCCCGGCGCCCGTTCGATCACCTGGTACAGGCCGCCGCCGCCGCGGTTCGCGTAGGCGATCCAGCCGTTGTTCAGCAGCCCGG
>JBDTSX010000405.1:0-5384 GCA_039930925.1 Acidobacteriota bacterium
ATGCCGACCGTCCGTCCTCCAGCACGTCCTGACCGCTCCGATGATACCGGCGTTGTGGACCCTCGCGCAACCCATTGAGCGGCGCGCGCGTCATGTACGGCGTAGCCTCACGGAGCCAGGGTGATCGTAGCACGTGGCACGAGACCATGGCCGGCGCTCTAGCCGGCCTCTTCGGGCTCCTGACCGAGACCCCCCGTCACGATCTTCCGCACCCAGTGCTCGACAACGGCCCGCAGGCGCGCGTCGTCATTCAGCGTCGCCGTATTCAGGGGGAGTGTGAGCGTACGCTCGTGTCCGGTGATCCCGATCGCGAGGTGGGCGCCGCCGCCGCCGGGCAGCGCACGCAGCGCCAGCAACCGCAGTTTGAAAGCCCCATCCTCGACCGCGACCGTGTGTTCTTCGATGACCCGTCGTATCCGCGCTTCATCCATCTGTGTGTCCGAAATCGCGCGGGCCCGCCGGACGGCGCCGTCAACATGAGCACTGTCGGGAGGGCGGATGATAGCACGCGACCCGCCGGGCGGGCAGTCCAGCTGGCGTGCGCGCGCTCGCTGGAGTTCATCAGGCTGTTGCGATAGACTGCAGTCTCTTCCGAATGCCAACCTCTCTGATTCTGGTCGTCGACGACGATCCCGATACGCGCGAGCTCTACAAGCTCGTGTTCGATGCGGGCGAGTATCGCGTGGTCGAAGCGGCCTCGGTTGCGGAGGGGTTTCGCGCCGCCGCCAGCCTGCGCCCTGATGTGATCCTCGCGGACTGGCGCCTTGGCGACGGTGACGGGTTTGCGCTCTGCGCGGCACTCCACCAGCATGGCCGAACGCGGCACATTCCGATCATCGCCGTGACCGGCGTGTCACTGTCGCCGTCAGCTGTGGACCGGGCGCGCCAGCTCGGGTGCGAAGTCGTTTTCACCAAGCCGGTTGAACTCGACCGGCTCGTGCGGGCCGTCGGGTTCGCGCTGCACAATCAGCAGGCGCGGCTGCTTCGGGCCGCCGCAGTGCGCATCCGGCGCTACGCGAGGAGCATCACCTGCGATGCTGCCGCTCCACGGGGTGGCGCCGATGTGAATGTCGGCGGCCTGTTGTCCGCGGCACGTTTGCGCGAGCCGTCGGACGTCGCACTGATCCTCGCCGACGACAGCGGACGATACGTCGCGGCAAATGATCACGCGGCCGAATTGACAGGTTACGACTCGCGGGAGTTGACGTCGATGTCGGTGAAAGACCTGTACCTGCCGTCTCAGACCGAAGCGGGAAGTGAATTGTGGCGCCACTTCATCGCCGAGGGCACGCAGGAAGGGGTCTTCGTCGCGCGGCGGCGGGACGGTGGGTCAGTCGCCATGCACTACGTCGCGATCGCCAACGTCGTGCCCGGCCTGCACCTCAGCGCCCTCAGCCCGACGCCCCCTCTCTCGCACCCGCTGCTCTCGTAGAATCACAGCGGGTGTCCGGCCGGAGCTCGGACGCCACCACCCTTCAATCGCGTGCGGCGTCAGCCGGACAGATTCCGCTCCCCCAACGAACTGATTCCAGTCACTCGCCGGCGCCGAGCGGGTTGGTCGCGAAGCACAGCTCCTCGACCACCCGGCCGCCGATGAGGTGTTCCTGGATGATGCGCTCGGCGTTCGCTGGTGTGACTTCCCGGTACCATGTGCCTTCCGGATACACCACACAGATCGGACCCGAGCTGCAGATCCGCAGGCACTGGCACTTGGTCCGATAGCAGGGGCCGTCCGGCCCCGCGATGTTCAACTCCTTCATCCGCCGTTTCAGGTATTGCCAGGTCTCGTCGCCCAGGGCCAGATCCACGCAATCCGGCCCGAGGCACACGAAGAGATGACGCGTCAGCCGTCCGATGCCAAAGGCCCGCGCGGCCTCTGGCGGAGAATCCATGCGTTTGCCCACGCGCGCGATGATATCGCAGCCGTGGCACCTGGCTTGCTCTTCGATCGCGTCATCTCGAAAGGAGAGTGCATGGCCAAAGGCAACGACGATCAGATCACTCCGGCTCAGGACGATGTTGCGGGACGCGAGGACGAGACGCTCCTCGGCACCGACGAGGTGGGGCTCGCCGACGACGAAGACGACGATGATTTCGACGAGGACGACCTGGAAGACGCGGAAGACGAAGAAGAAGGCGGGGGCGGGTTCTGAGCGCTGACGCGTCGTGTGCGGCCGTGATCCTCGACGTGGACGGCACCCTCGTCGACAGCAACGATGCCCACGCCCAGGCATGTGTGGGGGCGTTCGCTGGACATCGGATCACGGTCCCCTTCGACGCGGTGCGCCGGGCGATCGGCATGGGCGGCGACAAGCTCATGCCGATCGTCGCGGGCATCGACGCCGCGTCTTCACTGGGAGAGCAGATCTCGGCACGCCGCGGCGAGATCTTCAAACGGGACTTTCTCCCTTCCATCCGGGCATTTCCTGGCGCGCGCGAACTGCTCCAGCGCTGTGCGCAGCACGGCCTGGTCCTGGCAATCGCCAGTTCCGCGAAAGAAGACGAGCTCCATGCGCTCCTCGACATCGCCGGCCTCTCCGATCTGCTCGCCCTGCGCACCTCGTCCGACGACGCGGAGGAGTCGAAACCGGATCCGGACATCGTTGCGGCTGCGTTGAAGCAGACCGGGTGCGCGCCCGATCGCGCCGTGATGATCGGCGACACTCCGTACGATGTCGAGGCGGCACTGCGCGCCGGCATCCGCGTCGTCGGGTTCGAATGCGGCGGTTGGAAGCGGGAGGATCTGCGCGGCGCGATTGAGGTGCATGCCGGTCCCGCGGCGCTGCTCGAGCGTTACGACACGTCGATCGTCGGGCGGCTCGCGCAGCAGAGCACGAGCCCGTCCGGTTCTTGATCGTGTCGTCCTATGGCTGATATTTCCTGAAGACCGCCTCGAGGCTCGCCGGCTTGCTGGTCCGCAGGCGCGCCCACAAATCACCGACCTCGCGGAAGCGTGCCGGCGCCGTCAGGATGGTGAAATCCCGCGGATCGATGCCGTCGTGCACTTCCTCCCAGGTCAGCGGCGTCGAGACGCCGGCGTAGTCGCTGGCGCGAGCACTGTAGGCCGTCGCCAGGGTCTTGCCCAGAATGTTCTGCAGATAGTCGACGTAGACCGTTCCGCGGGGCCGCGCGCGTACGGTGCGTTCGACGGTCGCGACTTTCGGATGCCGTGAGGCGATGACGGTGGCGACGATCTGACAGAACAGCTGTCCGGATTCGTACGACGTGTCGGGCGGCAGCGGAATGTAGACGTGCAGTCCGCTCGCGCCGGAGGTTTTCGGGACGGCCGGCACCCGCAGCGTCTCGAGCTCGTCGTGCACCCAGCGCGCGACGTCCAGTACGCGCGAAAACGGCGTCCCGTCGCCCGGGTCGAGATCGAGCGCGACGTAGTCGGCGTCGAGCGGCGATTGCACCCGCGAGAACCACGGGTCCTGGGAGATGGCCGCGATTTGCGACATGTAGAGGAGCGTGATGAGCGCGCCGCCGATAAACCGTCGCGTGTCCGGCTCGGAGATCGGATCGAGGCCGGGCGGCAGCGTTTCGATACGGACGCCGGCGGGGGGCTTCTCCAGGCGCGACCGCTGCTGGTAGAACGCCAGGCCGTCGATGCCGTTCGGGAACCGCTTCATCACCAGCGGCCGATCGGCGACCGCCGGCAGGAGGAACGCTGAAACGGTGGCGTAATACCGCAGCAGATCCCCTTTGGTCAGTTTGGACGCGGGCCAGAAGGGTTTCGCGAGGTTCGTCACGCCGAGGCGGCTGCCGTCCGGCAGCTCGATCGTGCCGTCCCGGCGCGCTTCTTCGAGCGCCCGCAACTGCGTGACGACGGGGTTGTTCGCGTCGATCGGATTGTTCTTCGCCGGCCGCGCGGCAGCCGGCCGCGCCCGCCTGCCGTTCGAGGCGCCGGCGGCCTTGCGCACGCCCGGTGTGGCGGCTGGGCGTGACCGCGCTCCGTCTCGGCCGCGCGGCTTCTGCTCTCGCACGACATCCTCCGCCCGCTTGTCGTCACGCAATCCCAGGTAGACCGGCTGCCGAAGTTTCTGATCGGCGGTCCACTCCGTGAACCGGACCTGCGCGACCAGGTCGGGCCGCGCCCAGTGTGCCGGCTCGTTCGTCTTGATCCGCTCGGAAAACGGCGACTGGTCGATCTCGCGCGCCACCAGCAGGTTCGCGACGCGGGAGAGCTCCTGCTGATCGAATCCGGTGCCGGTGTGTCCGACGTAGGTCAGGGTACCGTCGGTCTCGTCGCGGACACCGAGCAGCAGCGCGCCGAAGTACTGGCGGGACTGGCGCGGCTCGGTCCAGCCTCCGACGATGAACTCCTGTTGATGGAGCATCTTGAGCTTGCGCCAGGCCGGGCTGCGGCGCCCTGACTGATACGGTGCCGCCGCTTCCTTGACGATGAGCCCTTCCCATTCCTCGCGGACGGCACGCTCCCTGAGCGCATGGCCGTCCGCCGCGACCTGCTCGCTGAGGCGGAGCACCCCGTTGGCATCGGTCAGCGCGGCGAGACGCTGCTCGAGGCGCTGCCGCCGCGCGGTCAGCGGCAGACCGCGCAGATCGTCGTCGCCGTCGCGCAGGAGATCGAAGGCGATGAGCGCCACCGGCTGCGCTTTGTCGATGTCCTCGACCTCCCGCGCGCCGATCAGGTGAATTCGACCCTGGAGGCGCTGGAACCCGGCGGGGGCGCCGTGCTCGTCGAGGGCGACAATCTCCCCGTCGATGAGGAGCGGCCTCTCGAGAGACGCCCGGACCGGCGTCAGCGCGCGCACGATCGAGGGAAACTGCGACGTCTTCTCGTTGCCGGCCCGCGACCAGATGCGCACCGCGTCGACGGCGCGCAGCCCCTGCCGGCCGGCCGGCGGCACGTGCACCAGGGCGCGGATGCCGTCATACTTCGGCTCGTAGACGAGCCCCGGGCTGGCCAGCGGAGCCTCCGCCAGCGTGGCGAGCATCGGCCGCACGGTCGAGGGGTCCTCACGCCATTTCATCGCGCCACGATCTTAGATCGGGGGCTCGGGGCTCGGGGCTCGGGATCCGGGATCCGAGTCCCGAGTCCCGAGTCCCGAGCCCCGAGCCCTGTGCCCCGAGTCCCAAGCCCCCGGCGCCCGCGCCATTCCGCGCACATCCGTGCAAGTGTGCGGATCGGCCCTGAACGAGCCGATAATGGGGTCTGTCCGCTACGCAAGGAGAGAACAGCATGGCCGCCCGACCGACCTGGAAAGGGTTCCTCAAGATCAGCCTGGTCAACATTCCGGTCCGCGTGTTTCCCGCGACGGACTCGGCCGCGACCATCAGCTTCAACCAGCTCCACGCCGAATGCCAGACGCGCATCCAGCAGAAGCGCTGGTGCCCGCACTGCGAGCGCGAAGTGCCGATGTCGG
>JBDTSX010000406.1:0-5382 GCA_039930925.1 Acidobacteriota bacterium
CGTCGCGCTCCGCCGCTACGCTGCCGCCGCTGAAGCCGCGAATCGCGAGCGGCTGCTGGGAGTGAGCCGCCGGTGGCAGGAGCAGTCCAACCCCCAGGGCGAGGACGATTTGACGCACGTGCATGGCGGAAGCTTACAAGAAGACGGCAGCGGGCCGCACCCGAGTTTTGAAGAGTGGAGCCCGCGCCATCCGGGCGCCGATCGCCGCGGGGGTCGCGGCCGGTATCGAGGGATCGCTGGCCGCGTCGCGGGTGCTGAGCGCACTCCTGTCTCACGTGCAGCCGGGGGGCCCGGCCGTCCTCGGCGGCATCGTCGTGCTGCTCGGCGCCTGCGCCGTGACGGCGTGCCTCGTACCAGCGCGCCGCGCCGCGTCAGTCAATCCGATCGTGGTGCTGCGAGAGGAACGAGTCCAGAGTGTGGTGTTCTTCCGCCTGAAGGCGGAAGCCACGAATAGGGACCTTGAGGCGGACGTCGCGCGCTGGGGATCGCGTGAAGGCGGACGATCCCTACACCTTGGCAACAGCTACCGAGGCGGGCCGCAGCACCTCGTCTCCGATCCGGTAGCCCTCCCGCACCACGCCGACTACCTGGCCGTCCTGGTCCGGCGAGGCCGCCGGCACGGTGCTGACGGCTTCGTGCACGAGCGGATCGAACAGGGCGCCGGCGACATCGATCCGTTTCACGCCGAGGCTCTCGAGCTTTGAGAGGAACTGGCGACGGACCAGCTCGACCCCCTGCAGCAGGACGTCGGTTGACGCGGCCTTGCGGCCCGACTCGATCGCGCGATCCAGATTGTCCACGACGTCGAGCAGGTCGGCCAGAATTTCCCGGCGTCCGCGTTCGATCTCCTTGGAGATCTCGCGTCGTAGACGGACACGCGATTCCTCGAACTCACCTGCCGCCTGGCGGTACTTCGCGATGTACTCCTGGGCGATCCGATCTTTCTCGGCGACTTGCTTCTCGAGCTCCTCCACGTACGTGGGCTTGGCCCCGACAGGTGTGGGTGTGCCGCCGTCGTCGCCGCGCGCCCACCAGCGTCGATCGACCACCTTCACCGGGATCTCGTGTTCTTTATCAGTCAATCGGTTCGCCTTTGATGCGGGTTCGTCGCCTACGCCTTTTCTTCCGTCGGGACTGCCGCGGGAACCGGGCGTCCTTCGAACTCGAACGCGAGGCGTCCGTCCGCGAGCTTGATCGTCACGGTGCCGCCGTGCTCCAGCCGGCCGAACAGGATTTCGTCGGTCAAGGGATCGCGGACCTCCGACTGGATGACCCGGGCCAGCGGCCGCGCGCCGTAGACCGGGTCGTAGCCTTTTTCCGCCAGCCACGCGCGCGCCTCGGGTTCGAGCGCAATCGCGATGCGGCGCTCCGCGAGCTGGGCTTCGAGCTGCAGCACGAATTTTTCGACGATCGTTTCCATCACCGCCGGCGTCAGCGGATCGAACGAGACGATCGCGTCCAGCCGGTTGCGGAACTCGGGGCTGAACAGCTTGTCGATGGCCTGCTTCGAGCGCTGTTGGGCCGCCTTCTGGCGGCCGCCAAGCACGTGCTCCGATGCCCCGGACTCCGAAAATCCGATGCTGGCGTTGCTCAATTCACGCGATCCCGCGTTGGACGTCATGATCAGCACGACATGGCGGAAGTCCGCCTTGCGGCCGTTGCTGTCCGTCAGCGTGGCGTGGTCCATCACCTGGAGCAGGATGTTGAAGATGTCCGGATGCGCCTTTTCGATCTCGTCGAGCAGCAGGACCGCGTACGGATGCTGGCGGATGCCATCGACGAGCAGGCCTCCCTGTTCGAAGCCGACGTAGCCCGGCGGCGCGCCGATCAGCCGCGCGACGGCGTGCTTCTCCATGTACTCGCTCATGTCGTAGCGGATGAACTCGTTGCCGAGATGCGTAGCGAGCTGCTTCGCCAGCTCCGTCTTGCCGACGCCGGTCGGCCCCGTGAACAGGAAGCAGCCCGCCGGCCGATCCGGCTGACCGAGCCCGGCGCGCGATCGCTTGATCGCGCGGGCGACGATCCCGACCGCGGGTAGCTGGCCGAAGACGACGCGTCCGAGCGATTCTTCGAGGGCCTTCAGGCGATCCTTGTCGGACGCCGACGCCTGCTTCGCCGGGATGCGCGCCATGCGCGCCACGATCTCTTCCATCTGTTCGGCGCCGATCTCCGCGGGTTCCGGCGGCGCCGTGTCCCCCGGGGCGCGCGCCGCGCCGGTCTTCAGGCGCATCTTCGCCCCGGCTTCGTCCAGCAGATCGATGGCGCTGTCCGGCAGCTTGTGATCGCGCAGATGGCGCGCCGCGAGCTTGGCCGCCGCCTCCAGCGCATCCTCCGTATAGCGGACCCGATGATGCGCCTCGTAGCGCGAGCGAAGTCCTTTCAGAATCCTGACCGTCTCAGGGATCGAGGGCTCGTCGATGGTAATTTTCTGCAGCCGCCGCGCGAGCGCGCGGTCTTTCTCGATGTGCTTGAACTCTTCGTGCGTGGTCGAACCGACCAGGCGCAGTTGGCCGGTCGTCAGGATCGGCTTGATCAGCGTCGCGAGATCCATGGTGCCACCGGTGGTGGCGCCGGCGCCGACCGTGGAATGGATCTCGTCGATGAACAGGATCGGCATCGGGCGCTTCGCGAGCGCGTTGATCACCGCCTTGAAGCGCTCCTCGAAATCACCGCGGAATCGGGTGCCGGCGAGGAGCGCGCCGGTGTCGAGGGAGAAGACCTCGGCCCCCTCGAGCAGATCCGGGACGTTTTCGCCGAGCAGCCGCGTGGCGAGGCCTTCGGCGAGCGCCGTCTTCCCGACGCCGGCATCGCCGACGAAGACCGGGTTGTTCTTGCGGCGACGGCACAGGATCTCCATCGTCCGCTGCAGTTCGTCGGCGCGGCCGATCAGCGGGTCGAGCTCGCCGGCGCGCGCGCGATCGGTGAGGTTCAGCGCGTACGCGCTCAGCGGATCGCGGGACGTGGCCGTGCCGCGCTCGCCGGGAGCGGAGTCGTCGCCGGCGTCCGAGTCGGTGCCGGGCACCGCGCCCGCCGACGGGACCTTGCTGATGCCGTGGGTGATGAACTCGAGGACGTCGAGGCGCGTGATGCCCTGGCCGGCAAGCAGTTGCGCGGCGAACGACTTGTTCTGCTGCAGCGTCGCGGCAAGGACGTCCCCCGACTGGACCTCCTGCCGGCCCGCGCTCTGCACATGGAGAACCGCGGTCTGCAGCACGCGCCGGAAGGCGAGCGTCTGTTCCGGCTCCTTCTGCTGCCCGCGCCCGTACTGCTCGACCGACTCCTTGAGGTACTTGTCCAGATCGCGGCGCAGCTTCGGCAGGTCGGCGCCGCAGGCGGCGAGGATCCGCTCGCCGTCGTGGTCGTGCGCGAGCGCGTACAGCAGGTGCTCCAGCGTGAGGTGGGTATGCCGGCGATTGGTGGCTTCGCGATAGGCCACCGTGAGCACGATCTCGAGAGCTTGGCTGAACATGATTACGGGCTTTCAGGGTCCCTGGGAACGTCGTGTCGGGTGCGTGCGCTATTCCGGTTCCATCGCGGCCCGCAGCGGAAAGCCATTCTCGCGGGCCCGCTCCATGACCGCATCCACTTTCGTTTCCGCCACTTCGTACGGGTACACGCCGCAGAGTCCCCGGCCCTGCGTGTGCACCGCCATCATGATCCGGAACGCCTCTGCCGGCTCCTTGTGAAAAATCGATTCGAGGACTTCGACGACGAAGTCCATGGTCGAATAGTCGTCATTGAGCAGCAGAACCTTGTACAGCTCAGGCTTCTGTGTTTCCTGCTTCGTGCGTTCGAGGATTTCGCCGTCTGTCTGGCGGTCGCTTCCGGCCATCGGTATCTGCTGATTCTAGCAGCCGCCCGGGAAATCCGGCGGCATTCCCATCCCGCGGCCGACGCGGCCCGGCTGCCGTTCAGGTTCCGCACTCCGCTAGCCGGCTGATAAGATGCGCGCGGGGCTCGACCCCGGACCTCAGCCACGGCCGGGCGGGACGGGTCGCACACGAACGGAGTATCATCGCATGACCTCATTGGCCGCCGGGCTGGACTACGTGGACCTCAACTTCCTCGGGATGCCCGAGATCATCGCCACCGCGATCATCCAGGGCCCGTCCGGCGTGGCGCTGATCGATCCGGGACCGACCACCACGCTCGATACCCTCCGCGCCGCGCTGCGGGACAGGGGCATCGACCTCGCCGACGTGCGGCAGGTACTGCTGACGCACATTCATCTCGACCACGCGGGCGTCACCGGGACCCTGGTTCGCGAAAACCCGGCGATCGAGGTGTTCGTCCACGAACGCGGCGCGCCGCACATGATCGATCCCGCCAAGCTGATGGCCAGCGCCGGACGCCTCTACGGCGCCGACATGGAACGGTTGTGGGGGGATTTCCTGCCGGTGCCGGCTGACCGTGTCCATCCCATGAAGGGGGAGGAGCGGATCACGGTTGGCGGCCGCGAGCTCGACGTCGCCTATACGCCGGGCCATGCGTCACACCATGTCAGCTATTTCGATCCGTCGAGCCGCATCGCATTCGTCGGCGACACGGCAGGGATCCGCCGCCGCGGTCTCGACTACATCATGCCGCCGACGCCGCCGCCAGACATCGATCTCGAAACCTGGCGAGCGAGCGAGGCTCGCATCCTGGCGTGGGATCCGGACACTTTGTTCCTGACCCACTTCGGTGCGTTCCATGGCGCCCGCCTCCATTTCCAGGAGCTGATGGAGCGCCTGGAGGAATGGAGCCGGATCGTCCGCCGCCTCCTCGCGAGCCCAGCCCTCGAGGAGGAGGCACGACAGCAGCGCTTTGTGGACGAGGCGTTCCTGGAACTGCGGCGGCGAGTCGGCGACGCGGCCGCAGAGCAATACAGCCGTGCCGGGCGGCTCGATTACTCGTGGCAGGGACTCTCCCGGTACTGGCGGAAGACGAGCGCAACGTAAGCGCTTCGCGCCGTGCGATGGGCTGGGGATCCGGGATCCGGGATCCGGGATCCGGGATCCGAAGCCCAATCCCGGGCCTCGCGGCCTGAGCGTGTGGATCATGCCCCGTTGAGAGAGGCACACGATGAATGCTCTGAGAATGGTGATCGCCGGTCTTGCGGCGCTGTTCACGGTCCTTCCTGGCACGGCGCTGAACGGCCAGAGCGGGCGGCCGGAGCGCCGGCTGACGCGCGCTGCGCTCGAGGACAAGATTCGCGGTGGTTGGGCCGGCCAGATGATCGGCGTGTCGTTCGGCGCGCCGTCCGAGTTCCAATCGAACGGCAAGATCATCGAAGGGGAGCTGCCCTGGACGTCCGACCGCGTCAAAGAGGCGCTCCACCAGGATGACCTGTATGTGGACATGACCTTCGCGGCGGTCATGGACACGGCAGGCCTCGGCGCC
>JBDTSX010000407.1:0-5365 GCA_039930925.1 Acidobacteriota bacterium
ACTACTCCAGGATATGCTGGGCGACCTGGAAGGCAATCCCACGCCCATCGAAGTGAAGATTTTCGGCGACGACGCGGCGGTGCTGGCGGAGCTCGGCGAGCAGATGGAGGCGATGCTCGGCACAGTCAGCGGCGTGGTCGATATCGTCGGCGTACAGAAGGGAAATCCGGAGCAGACGTGGCGGATCGATCCGGCGGCCGCCGGGCGGCTGGGTTTGACCGTCGAGGACGTGGCGCAGCAGATCTCGGCCGCGTGGCTCGGTGAAGTGGCGACCGACTACCTGGCGCTCGATCGCAGCATCCCGGTCCGCGTGCGGTACCCCGATGCGGTGCGGTTCAACCCGGGGCGGCTCGGCGAAACCATCGTGCGGGGCCCGGCCCCGGACGGACGATCCGCACCGATCTCCGCGATCGCGACGGTGGTGCCGGAGTCGGGACAGACCGTCCTCACCCGCGAGAACCTGCGGCAGATGGCGCTGGTCAGCGGGCGGCTCGAGGGACGCGACCTCGGTTCCGCCGTCTCGGAGATCACGACCAAGCTGCGGGGGACGAAGCTGCCGGTCGGCTACACGTGGGAAGTGGGTGGGCAATATCTGGCGCAGCGGCAGGCCTTCCGCGAGCTGTTGCAGGTGCTGGCGATCGCGTCGGCGCTGGTGTTCGTGATTCTGGTGGTGCACTTCCGGGAGTTCGGCGTGCCGCTCCTGATCCTCGGTGCGGCGCCGCTGTCACTGGCGGGTGCGCTGCTGGCGCTGGTCGTGACCGGCACGGAGCTGAACGTCTCGTCGGCGATGGGGCTCGTGCTGCTGGTCGGTCTCGTCGTGAAGAACGGGATCGTGCTGCTCGACTACGCCGACCATGAGCGGGCGCGAGGGATACCGGCGCGGGAGGCGGTATTCGACGCAGCGCGCGTCCGGCTGCGCCCGATCCTGATGACGACGCTCTGCACGTTGTTCGGCCTCGTCCCTCTGGCGCTCGGTCTCGGTGCCGGAGCCGAGTTGCAGCGTCCCCTGGCCCTCGCCGTCATCGGCGGACTGATCCTGTCCACCCTGATCACGCTGTATCTGATTCCCGCTCTCTATGCCGGGTTGTATCGCCGATCGAGCGCAGCGGCGTAGCGTTGCTGATGAGTCGGGATCCGGAGGGGGACACTCAATCTTGAGTGTCCCGATTGAGTGTCCCCGGGGCTTACCGCGGCTGGGCGGCTGGCGTCAGGTTAGGGCGAGGAGACCAAAAGCAGCGATAATCGTGGCCCAGGAGCGGCCACGGTGGTGAGGACGGACGACGAAGCGGACGAGCCGGCGCCTCGCCGGGGGATTGAAGTGCCGTTCGCAACGATCGGCAAGATTCTCCTGACCGCCTTCGCAATCTGGGTGGTCTTTCAGCTCGCACGTCTCGTCACGGTGATCCTCGTTGCGCTGGTGCTGGCGATCACGTGCGATCCGATCATCGCCTGGCTGGAGCGCCGGAGAATTCCCCGCTGGTTGAGCTCCACCTGCATGGTGCTGCTGGTGATCGCCGCGGTGGCCGCCTTCATCGTGTTCGCCGGGTCGTCTCTGTCGTCGCAGGGCCAGCGGGTCATCGCGCGACTGATCGAGGTGCAGACGCAGCTCGCGGAACGGCTCCCCCTGTCGCTCGGGCGGATCGTCCTGGGAGGCACCGACGCCGCCACGCCCGACCCGTCCACGGTTGCCGCCTACGCCTTGACGATCGGCAGCGCGGTCGCGAGTGCGCTCCTCGCGATCATCATCGCCTCCATCCTGACCATCTATCTCCTGATCGAGGGACGGCTCACCTGGCAGTGGCTGGTGGCGTACGTGCCGCGGCGCAATCGCGGCCGCGTCGCAGCGACCGCCGATGCCGCGCAGCGCGCCGTCCGGCACTACGTCGCCGGCAACGCCGCGACGTCGGCCTTTTCCGCGATCGTGGTGTTCGTCGCGCTGCGGCTGCTGAACGTGCCGGCGGCGCTGCTGCTGGCGCTGCTCGCCGGCGTGTGCGACTTCGTCCCGATCCTCGGGTTCGTGGTATCCGCGGTGCCGGCGATCCTTTTGGCGCTGACCGTGTCGCCCGGAACCGCGATCGCGATTGCCGGGGTCTACACCGGCTGCCATGTCGCGGAGAACTATCTGATCGGACCGAAAGTGTACGGTGGGCAGCTCCGACTGTCCAACCTGGCGGTGCTGGTCGCGTTCGCGGTCGGCGCCGAACTGGCCGGGATCGTCGGCGCGCTGCTCGCGCTCCCGATCGCCGCGATGTATCCCGTAGTCGAGGACCTCTGGCTTCGCGAGTATCTCGGCCGCGACGCGGTCGAGACGCACAAGCGCATCGCGCGCGACGTCGAATAGGCGAGAGCCGCCGCGTCAGGAGCGGGCCGCGAGTGCGTTCGCCGCGACCTTGGCGCTCGACCAGGCCCACTGAAAGTTGAACCCGCCGAGCCGGCCATCGACGTCGAGCATCTCGCCGACGAGATACAGGCCCGCCGTCCGGCGCGATTCCATCGTTGACGGATCCACTTCGTCGAGCCGCACGCCTCCCGCGGTGGCCTCCGCGTAGCTGTAGCCGCGGCTGCCGGTGATCGGCAGCGGGGACGCGACCAGGGCATGCGTCAGCCGCCGGCGATTGGCGCGCGGAAAGTCTGCCAGCGACACGGTACCGTCGATGCGAAGCCGGTCGAGGAGGGCGCGCGCGACGGAGACTGGCAGGAGGCCAGACAGGGCGCTGCTCACCGATGTTCGGGGACGGGTGGATGCGATCGAGGTCCAGCGTGCGTCGAGCGTCTCGAACCGTTCGTCAGGCAGGAAACTGATCGTCATGCGCGCCTGATGCCCCTCGAGTAGCGCGCGCAGCCAGTGGCGCGAGACGTCGAGTACGACCGGACCGCTGACGCCGAAGTGCGTCCAGAGCAGTGCGCCGCGATCCCGGCGGCCGATCGCTCCGTTGACCCAGACCGACAGCTCCACCTCCTGCGCGACGCCGGGAAGCTGCGCGTGGAGGACTTCGTCCGGCGCCAGCGTCAACGGCACGAGCGCGGGCGTGGTCGGCACGATGGTGTGGCCGAGCGCGCGCGCGATCTCGAGTCCGGCGCCGTCACTCCCGGTCTTGGGCAGTGACTGGCCGCCGGTGGCCAGCACCACGCGCCGCGCGTGAATCGGCCCGCGTGATGTCTCGAGTGAGAACCCCGCGGCTGTCCGGCTGACGGTATGCACCCGCGTCGCGGATCTGATTGCGGCGCCGGCGGCGTTGGCCTCCCGGAGCAACGCTTCGAGGACGTCGCGCGATCGGTTGGTGTCGGGGAACAGCTTGCCATGCGCTTCCTCGTGCAGCGGCACACCCAGCTCGCGGAACCAGGCGATCGTGTCGGGAACCGGGAGGCCGCGGAGCACGCGCCGCACGATGGTTGATTTCCCGCCGCAGAAATCGCGCTCGGTCACGGTCGCGTTGGTGACGTTGCACCGGGATCCCCCGCTGACGAGAATCTTGGCGCCAGGCCGCGCCGCTCCGTCGAGCAGGAGAACCGACCGTGACGGGATCGAGCGTCGCGTGAAGATCGCGGCGGCGAGACCCGCGGCCCCGGCGCCGACGATCGCGATATCGGTGCTCTCTGGCGGATCGGTGTCCGGACCTGGCATTCAGTCAGTGGTAACACATGCGGGAGCGGCTTGTCCCAGCCGGGGTGCGGCGGGGCCGCCTAAAACCGTCCACCAATCGCGCTGCCGAGCGAGGCGGGGCGCGGACGGTTGCTCAGCCACACGTTCCGGTAGATCGTTCCGGGAATCGACGCCGCCTCAGGACCGCTTCGCGCGGGCGGGGCTCCGAGGTAGGCGTAATGAGGGCTGGGCTGATAGGAGCCCTTGGGCGTCGGAATGCTGTAGTCATACACCGTCGAGCCGCCGATGCCTCCTTGGAGCATGGCGAGGCGGAACACACTGCCCCAGGTGGCTTGCCAGTAGTAGGTGGTGGAGGCATCCAGCAGGAACACCGACGCATTGCGTTTCGCGGTATCCGGCTCGTACCTGACGCTCGTGTCGGTGGCTGACCCATACAGCACCCGGAACTGAATGCAGTTGGGCGGCACGCCGTTGGCGCCGCGATACTGAACGTCGATGCGGTATTTGTTGGTCACGAAATCGGAATCGTCCGGCCCTTGTTGCATGCCAAAGACCTTGGCCTTGTCGCCAGGACCGTTCGCCCGCAGTCCCTCCACTTCCATCGAGAACTCGCCGCTCGAGATGGTCTGGGGCAGCACATACTTCACGAAACCGACGAACCCCGCGCCCTGGTTGAGCTGAAGACCCCGGCCGGGAATGAACGTCGCCGATCCCACGATCGTGCCGACTGTCTCGCCGTGGATGAGCGGGTCGTAGAGCTCGCCGGGGCGGTTGTAGCCGACCAGCTTCGACTTGAAAGTTCCGGACGCGGACCACGGGCCCGTCGCCGTCCCTTGGACGGCGCGCGCGCGCCAATTGAAGAGCGTCGTCGGCTGCAGGTCCGAGTCCGGCGTGAAGCTGGTCTTGCCGCCCGTTCCCTCGACCACGCCGGTCTTGCCGACGGTTGCCGCAAATCCGGGAATGTTCGAGGTGTTGGCCGCCGTGAACGCGGGGTTGTCGGAGACCTGGAATTCGTAGCTGCGGGTTCCCGTCTGGTCAGAGGTGGCGTTGCGCACCGTCAGCGTCGGCCGGAGGGTGTCCAATTGCTGGTTGTTGGCGGGCGAATCGAGCGCCGGAGCGGTCACCGAGGCGGCCGGGGTCGGGGTCGGCGCACTCGGGGACTTGTCGCCGCCGCAGGCGGCTGCAACGGACAAGCACACGACGAGCGAACCGAGACGGGCAATCCACTGCTTCACGATGAAATCCTCCGGGACGTCTTGCTGCGGGTGCTCGCGGCGGACGCGCGAGCGCGCGGCGCTGCGGCGGTTTCGAGGACGATGATGTTGCGGCGGCGAAGCACGACCCGGTCTGATCGTCTGGCATCGCGCAGGATGTTCGAAATCGCTTCGAAGGTGCGTCGATCGGCGGCCGAGAGACTGCGGTCCTCGAGGAGGTCCTGGATCTCGAGCTCCAGTTCGGCGATGGTCTTGGGTTCGTCGAACGAGATCAGCGCGCGGCCGTCCGCGAGCGGAACGAGCACCACACCGGTGCGCCGCTCGAGGGTGCGGCTGGGATTGACGACGATGACCGCGCGGCGGCCGAAGACGGCCAATTCGGCGGACGAATGGGGGAGCGCGGCGACCTGTTTCGCTGCGACCCGGACGATGGCGCGGCTCAAATCCGCGTCGACGGCGGTCAGCGCCTCGATCACATCGTCGGGAAGCGTGAGCGTCACCGCACGCGACGGCCGCGCAAACTTGCGCGGGCGGCCCCGGCGGGGGG
>JBDTSX010000408.1:0-5353 GCA_039930925.1 Acidobacteriota bacterium
GAGGGAGTTCGACTTCCCGCAGCAGGCGCCAGGGGGTCATCCCCAGTGCGGTGCCCGCCTCGACCAGCACGCGATCCACCGACCGCAACCCCGCGGTCGTCGTCCGCACGATCGGGAGCAGCGCATAGAGGATCAACACGAAGATCGCGACGCGCGCACCGAGCCCGCCGACGAACGGGAGCGGCAGGAGGAACCCGAACATGGCGAGGCTGGGAATGGTCTGGACCACGTTGGCCAGCCAGACGATCGGCGCCCCCTCGCGCGGACGTCGCGCGGCGAGGATCCCGATCGGGACTCCGGCCAGGATGGCGGCGAGCGTCGAGACCGTGACGAGCACGACGTGCTGGCCGAGGAGCGTGGCGAACTCGCTCGCGTGCGTCCGCCAGAAGTGCAGGAGAGTCATCAGGCGGGCGCGCCCTCAGAAGACGCGTCGGCCGGGTCCTTGCCGAACAATGTGCGGGTCGCCTCGATCAGCGGTTCGAGCAATGGGCTGACCCGCGGATCGCGGGACCGGGCGATCACGGATGGCGCATCGATCGCCGCGAGCACGCCGTCCGCGAGGACGCCGACCCGCGACGCCAGCGCGAACGCTTCGGCCATGTCGTGGGTGACGAGCACGATGGTCTTCCTGACGACAGCCTGGATGCGGCGGAACTCGCGGTGCATCTCCCCTCGCGTCACCGGATCGAGCGCGCCGAAGGGTTCATCCATCAGCAGGATTGGGGGATCCGCGGCGAGCGCTCGGGCCACCCCGACTCGCTGCCGCTGCCCGCCGGACAACTCGTCGGGACGGCGCTGGGCGTACGCGCTGGGGTCCAGTCCAACCAGATCGAGCAGCTCGTTGACGCGCGCGTCGATGCGCGCCGCGTCCCAGCCGCTCAACCGCGGAACGACCCCGATGTTCTCCGCGATGCTCATATGTGGAAAGAGTCCCACCTCCTGCATCACGTAGCCGACATGCCGTCTCAACTCGAACGGATCCCAGGACGAGGTGCTGCGCGACTCGACCAGCACGTCACCCGCGGAAGGTAGCAGCAGCCGGTTGATGAGCTTGAGGATCGTGCTCTTGCCCGCGCCGCTGCGGCCGACCAGCGCAACCGTCTCTCCGGCGGCAACATCCAGGTCGAAGCCACGCAGGACCACGAGCGCACCGCGTGACGCGTGCACTCCATCGAAGCGGATCGCAATCGAGTCAGCGGGCGCGGCCACCGCCGGACTGTATCACCGGGTAGGCCGCTTGCGAACGCGAGAGCGTTCCGGCGGTGAGCGCTCCTCAGTGGCGCGACGGCCGGACGGAGGGGTCAGTATGGCTGACCAGGACACGCCCAACCGCGCGGCACGCATGACGAAGGTCCGGAGGACGAACCTGCCCTGCCGTCCAACGATGCAACACTGAAGACGCAGATCTGAGCGCTCAGAAGAGGACCATCAGCGACGCGCCGGCGGTGCGAACGGTTCGGCGCGCCGTATCGAAATCCACGCCGCCGTGGCGCGACGACACCCCGACATCGACGCGTACGCCGAACCTGGGCGCCCCGCCCCCGAGCCACACCTTGAGCCCGGCGCCGCCGTGGAACTCGCGGCCCGTCTCAATCAGCTCGCTGCGGGCGTGCACCTCGCGAAGGTACCCGGCCCCGCCCAGCACAAACGGCACGCCGTGCCCGCCCGCGAACGACAGCGGCGTCAGATGCGCGACGAGCGATCCGTCCACCACGTACCGCGTCAGCCGCTCCGTCGCCGTCACCGTGCCTTCCGCTTCGACGTCGCTCGTGACGCGAGTGTCCAACGAGGGACGCAGGTAATGCACGCCGCCTTCGACCATCAGGCTGTGCGTCAGATAGAGGCCGACCCGCACCTGCCCGCCGGTGCCGGCCGTCACGCGGGACTTGGTCGCGAAGAGCACGAAAGGGTCCGAGCCGCTGCCCGTGTTCCGCGTCTCTTCGGCGTTGCGCGCGTTCAACTCGTAAGCAGCCGCCCAACTCGCGCCCGCGCTCACCTCCACCGACCCGGCATGAGGCGCGGTCGAGCCGACATACATCTGCGCGCGGGCCAGGTGCGGGAACAAGGCGGAAGCGAGCGCCGCGGCGACCGCGATGCGCAGGGCGCGTGGCAGTCTGCCGGTTCGTCCCGCGCCGCTCACTTCGGCTGCACCTTGATGTCGATGCCGCTCGTGCCGCCCCCTCGCGGCACGACCACGATCGTGTCGTAGACCTTGACGCGGAAGTCGAGGTCGATGTTGAGCGTGACATCGAAAAAGCTCTCGATGTCGCCGTCGTCCAGCGGCTCGACGCGCAGCACATGCGGGCCGGGATCGAGCCCGGCGATGACAAAGCTGCCGTCGTCGCTCAGGGAGAATCCGCCGATCAGCTTTCCGGTACGCGGATCGAAGGCGACCACATGCGCGCCGAGGACGCCCGCGCCGTTCTTCGTCACTTTGCCACTGATCGTGCCGGTCTCGCGGTTGAACGCGGCGGCCGGATAGAGGTCGGAGATGCCGGCGATATCGTCCGCCTTGAGCGTGCGATCGGCGATGCTCCCGGCGGCAAACGCGATCGGAAACATCACCGACTCGGCCGCAATCACCCGCCGGCCGCCGGCGCGGAGCTCCGTTTCCCCCATCGCCGAGTGCGCCAGGCCATGGAGATGACCGATTTCGTGCAGGGCGATCGACTCGAGATCGAATCCGCTCGGATCCCCCTGGGCCGCGACCGACCACGAGAACGACGAGTTGAAGAAGATATCGGCCTCGAGAATCGCCCCGGTGGTCGTGTCGACCATGAACGAGGTGGCGGCGAGCGTCCGATCGAGCTCCGGACGGTTCTGAAAGCCGAGCACCGTTGCGCCGTCGCCGGAGGCGGGAGAGGACAGGGTGAAGCCGACGAACTCGGACGAGACGACGGCGCTGGGGACGGCGTCCCAGGTGTGAAAGGCACGGGTCACCGTCTGTTCGAACTGTGCAGCCGTGACCCCGGGGACGCCGCGGTTGGTCACCAGGTAGCGGATCGGCAGCTGCGCCCACTTCATGGTGACGGTCCGCGTCCCGATGCGTGTGCCGAGTTTCAGATACGCGATCGCCGGCACGGACAGACAGCTGACGACGGCCGCGCCGAGCAGCAGCGCCGCGGCCCGCCTCATCGTCCGCCCGCCATCGCCGCGCGCACCGACGCGGCGAAGGCTTCGAGCCGCAGCGGCCGGCGCGTCGCGGCGCCACGGATCACCGTCTCTTCGGGCAGACCCGACGAGGTCAGGACCGGCTCGATCACCATCCGTCTGCCGGTACGCGCGTCGAGGCGGACGCGGTAGACCCCCTGGCTCAGCCCGAAGACGTGCGCGGGGGCCGTCCCGGCAGCGGTCAGGAAGAGCACCGCTTCCTCTCCCGCTTGGAACTCGGGGGCGCCGATCATCACATTTTTGTACCGGCCGATCTGCCCTCCGGGGACGCGGAAGGTGACGATGCCGCCGGGGCCTCCCTTCAAGTACGAGGCGACATCGACCGTGACGATCGAATCGATGCGGCGTCGATCGTCGGACCACTCCGGCCGCACCTCCGCGATGCGGCCGTAGACGATGATCTGCGAGCCCGCGACGATCTCGCGGAACTCCGCCGGCACGAGGACGGTCGCGCGCAGTGAAGGCGCGGCGATCAGAAACGCGATCAACAACCCAACGCGACGCATCAAGCGAGTCTACTCCAAAGGTTTGCGCGCCCCGCGACGGGCCAGATCGAGCACGGCTTCGGCGGCGCGCCGGCTGGCGCCAGGCGTTCCCAGCTTGCTTCGCACGTCGTGCAGGGCGCGGCGGACCTCCGACGCGTGCACCGGATCGGTCAGCACTCGCAGCGACTCGGCGGCCACCGCCTCAGGAGTGAAGGCCTCCTGAATCAGCTCCGGGACCACCCGGCGTCCCGCGACCAGGTTCGCCATCGCGTAGGTGTCCACGCGGACGAACGGCTTGCCCAGCCGATAGGTCATCGGCGACAGCCGATAGACCACGATCATCGGGCACTCGTGCAGCGCGGCCTGGACCGTCACGGTGCCTGACGCGACCAGGGCCAGATCGGCGGCGGCAAGCACGGCGTCCGATTGCCCGTCCACGATCACGACCCCCTGGCCGAGGGCGGGCGCCGCCGCCGTTTCACGGGAAGGAGTAGACGACACGCCGTGATCGCCGGCCACCGTATCACCGGCGCTGGTACGAACCGGACCGATGATCGACAGCGGCGCGAACGCCTGATCACCGAGGTGCGGCGCGCGCGCGACGATGAACTGCACGTCTGGAATCCGCTCGCGGATGATCCGTGCCGCGCGGGCGAGATCGGGCAGGATCGCGCGCAGTTCATTGGTCCGGCTGCCGGGCAGGAGCGCCACCACCGGCCGCTGCGGGTCGAGGTCGTGACGGGCCAGGAACGCAGCCCTCGGTTCGAGCGGCGCAGCGACATCCAGCAGCGGGTGCCCGACCCACTGCACCGGCACCCCGGCTGCGCGGTAGATCGCCTCCTCGAACGGAAAGATCACCAGCACTTGATCGGCGATCCGGCGCATGGTCTTCATGCGGCCGGCGCGCCAGGCCCAGAGCTGCGGGCTGATGTAGTAGACGATCGGGACGCCGATTTTCCGGAGCGCGCGCGCCAGGATGAAGTTGAAGTCCGGGAAATCGATCGCGACGAAGACGTCGGGCCGCGTCGCTTTGGCATGGGCAACGAGCTGGCGGTAGGTCGCGTAGGTGCGCGGGAGCAGGCGGGCGACCTCGACGAGACCGGTGACCGACAGGCCGCTGAAATTTCCGACCAGCGAGGCCCCGGCGGCCTCCAGACGGTCGCCGCCGAATCCGGTGATCACGGTCGAGGGATCGATGCTGAGGAGTGCCGTCGCCAGCGCGGCAGCATAGAGATCGCCCGACGGCTCGCCGCACGAGATCATCACGCGCACTGGAGAACAGTCCGCAGGAGTCAGCTCGGCTTGGTGAAGAGCGCCGCGTCGAGGGGGACGTTGAAGTCGAACGCGCGGACGGCGCGCTCGATCGAGGGCGCCCCGTCACGGCGCAACTGGATCTTGAACGCGACCTTCAGGCCGCGGACATCACGGTAGTCGGAGTAGACCTCTTCGACCCCGACCTCGTCGCCGGGCGCGCTCGCGAAACGGTAGCGGGCACGAGCGACGAGGGACGTCGCCGGATCGAACAGCAGCGTCAGCGGCTTCGCGCCCGGCAGAGCGACTTCGAGCGCCGGCATGGCGCGGCCGTCAGCGGTCACGTCCGGGAGCCGCCGGGCCTCCACCCGGCCGTCGGCGAGCGCCAGGAGCAAGGGCACGGTGTCCCGCTGGACGTTGCCGCGAATCTGCTCGGCCACCGCGCT
>JBDTSX010000409.1:0-5316 GCA_039930925.1 Acidobacteriota bacterium
GTGTAACGTCCGTCGGCGCCGGCGGCGCAGCGGCTGACGAAAGAGCCGCCCGACTGCAAAAGTTGGTCAGGTCCGCGGGATGCGACTCGGGTAGACGAGCGCGGCGGTTGGAAGATCGAACCGTATACGCGCGATGTCCTCAGCAGGTGCGGTCCTGGCCGGCCGGCCGCGGCGCCCGCGGGCCACGAGCCGTTGTGGGTACGGAGCGCGTCCGGCGAGGACCACGGCCGGTCGTCCCGCCTCTTCCTCTCGGTCCATGGGCGTAACTTGCTGACGACGCGGTAGCGCGGAGTCGACATCGAACCGTACCGGCGCGGCCTCGACCACGGCGGTGCGGGCATCATCGGCAGGTGTCGTTACTCCCGGTACGACAACCTGAACTCTCCTACGCGGTCCAATGGCGCCTCGGCGTATTTTCCGACAATCGGCCTCACGCTCCGGGCAAAGTCGGCCCAGCGCATCACCATGGCCTCGGTGTGCGTCCCGGCGTTGAAAATTATTTGGGGTTCCTCGGCCAGCGCCACGTCGACGAACACGGACTGCCCGTAGAGCGGTCCGAACGGGGGCATTGCGCCCGGTTCGCATCCCGGATACAGGCGTGGCAGCTCGCCCTCCTGCGCAAGGCGGATCTCGCGGCCTCCCGCGAGCTCCAGCAGTCGCTCGAGGTTCACCGTCAGCGGCGCCGGCAGTACGGCCTGGATCGGCACGCCGTCCACGACGCAGATGACGACCTTCGCCCAATCCCGGCCTGGAACATGCGTCGCGGCCGCCTCCTCCTGCGCGGTGAAGGCCGGCGGGTGCGGCACGACCGTGTACGCAACCCGTGCTTCGCGCAGGAACTCGTGAATAGACGATGTGCTCGACATAGGCCCTCCTCAGTAACGACTGCCGTACGAGTCACGCAATGGCGGTGCCACACCGAAGGACAAGACCACGGATGTCGCAGCGCGAATCGCGCACGCAGTGCACGCAAATGCCTGCGCTGCGCGCGCTCCAGGCGTCGTGTCAGGATCTCCGACCGACAAATTGTTCGCCCTGCCGCAGAAATTCCTCGCAATGCATTGTCGATGCTGCATGCGGGTGGTCACAGGTGTCCGTCGCTCACGGCCGCTGTCACATCAACGCCGCGATCGAAGTCTCGCCCCCGGGGGCGTGCCGGGTTCTCGAGTTCATCGCACTGGACGGGCTCATCGATCGGCTGGCGACGGGCACGTCGCGCCCACTTTGAAGACTCGCCACGGTGGGAGAAAGTCCGCACCCGGCGGGAATTCTTCCTCCCGCTGCAGGCGAGCCGTCCCGACGAATGGCGCGGCGGTGTCATTGCGAGGCACTCCCCGCGTCGGCGCAGTCATTGCACCTCTCGAGAAATACTTTCAGCAACCCAGGAGGCGCGTATGTCGCACGATGAACTCGACAGTGAACGCGAGCGGGTCGAGCGCGTGATCGAGATCCTCGAGCACGCCGCCCACCAGTTCGAGGCCGGTGGGCACCTGCCGCTGAGGGTATTGACCGACGCGGTTGCCTTCATCCATCGGTCAGAAGAGACGGCCTATGAAGCCGCGCAGGGGGACGAAGACGAGCCGGCATTGTCGCGCTGTCTGGAGCACCACACGGCCGTCCGTCGGCCGCTCTCGGCGATGCACGTCGCGCTTGACGCGCTCGCGCGCGGTGATGCGTCGGCGAACGCCCGGTTCGCTGGGGCTGTACACGACTACGTGAATCTCCGTTGCGAGCATCTTCGCACCGACGATCGGTTCGTCGCGCGTGATGCGCATCCGTCGCCGGTCCTGGAGGGACCAGCCACACCGGTCGAACTGGTCGAGAATCCGGACACCCGCCGGCTCTATGATCGCGTGGTCGAAGCCGCAGCGCTTCTGGATATCGGCGTCCCGACGGCGTTCCCCAACGCACGAAGCGGACGATCGAAGCCCGCATAGGCGCCGACCAGATGAGAATCGGGATCCCGACCGGCGGAGGTGAGTCACGGCGAGGGCTGAGGGTGCGACTCTCGATGCCGCCGTGAATGACGAGCGTCGCGCGCAACCAGGCGGGTCACTGACTACCTGGGCACGAAGGTCAGCGTCACGGTCAAGACGAAGCTTTGTGCGGTTCCGTTGAGAATCAGCGGGGAATAGCGCCACCGGCGCACGGCTTCGATCGACGCGTGCTCGAGGAGTGGGTGCGATCGCAGCGTCTTCACGGCCGTCACCCGGCCGCTCTCGTCCACGGTCGCTTCCAGGATGACGACGCCGCCGATCTTCGCGGCGAGGGCACTCGGCGGGTAGGCGGGCTCGACGCGGGTGAGAAGCGTCGGTGCCAGAATCGACCCCCCGACTCGGACCGGAAGATGCGGCGGCGCCGACGGCGGAAGGGGCGGCGGGAGAACGGTCGGCAATCCTCCGATCACCCCGCCCACCACTCCGCCGGGGATACCCCCTTCGACTCCGCCGGGCACCCCACCCGGTCCGGCAGCGGCCTCCGTCTCACGGCCAATCTCTCTTGGCGCCTCGATCGGCGCAGCGAAGCGTCCGGCCGTCGGCGCCTGAGTCCGCACGGTGGCGTTCGCCGCGGCCGGCCGCGCCGACGCAGGAGGGGGTGGCGGTGGCGGCGGCGCCGCCGCGGCCAGCACGAAGGCCGCCATGATCGAAGCGGGCGCCGGTGGACTGGTCACGTAGAACAGCGACCCGGCCACGAGCAGCGCGCCAATGCTGGCCTGGGTGAATCCCGAAATCAGCAGCACCCGCGGATCCTGATGCGCCAACGTGCGGTGGTCGTTCCCGGAGATGAGATCGAACATGGCATACCTCGGTCATCGTCATCGCAAGGGAGGTGCCAACGGGCGGCCCGGAGATCCGAACAGAGCCTCGCGGACATCGAGGCGGGCGCTTAGATCGAGGGAGACGTCCTGGGCGATGTTCCGCGCCGATCCATGATCCAGCGACGGGATCGGATTGGTCCGAACGAAAAGGAGATCCTCGCTTCGACCAGATCCGGTCGTGATCGTGGCGGTGGCGCCGCCGGTTCCGGTGGACCCGACACTGCCACCGCTGCTGCTGCTGGTCGGCGTCCCGTTTGAGATCGGTCTCGGCGTCGCGCAATCGTTTGATGGTGCGTTCCATATACGATGACATCGGCGGCTCCTGTGCTGCACCCGCGGCTGCGATTCGCGAGCTGATCGATGAAGCCGCGCTCAGCCTCCGGATCCCAGTCGGGCGGCCTCGCGACCGCGCCGCGCACGCGAACACCGGTCGGTCAACGTTCCAGCTGTCACGGCTTTAGCCGTCAGACGCGCTCCCGGCGGCGTGCATCACGCGTGGTCGCGACTCCCAAACGCCAGGGGGCAATCGGCGTGCCGTCCGGTAGCAGCGCAGACGCGCCGTCAGGCTGGCGATCTGGTGTTGCCGCACGCGACAGTGGCAGTCCGCCGCGGAATCCTCCTCAGCCTCCGGGGGTTTTTCCCGATCTCTCCCAGCCGTGACGCCGGGCTCGATTGCGAGTCCGGTCGAACGCCATGGCAGCGCAATTGCTGGATTCGGCGCAGGAGCTTGCAGTGAAGTTGTCGGTCATTGCCCTGGACTACGATGGCACGATCGCTCGCGTCGACGTCCTGGACCCGCTGGTGCGTGATGCCATCGCGGCCGCCCGCACGCAGGGGATCGTTGTGCTGATCGTGACCGGCAGGATCCTCGAGGAGTTACTACGCGTGGCGGGCGATCTGCACTTCGTGGATGGCGTGATCGCTGAGAATGGCGCGGTCATTCACTATCCGGACAGTGGGCGGACCTCCGCCCTGGCCCCTTCAGTGCCCGAGAATTTCGTCGCTGAATTGCGGCGGCGCGGGATTCCCTTCGTTGCAGGACAGTGCCTGGTCGATGCCGATGCGAACCACGCGGGGAGTTTGATGGAAGTCATCCGGGCCCTGGAGTTGCCGCTGGTGCCCATCTTCAACCGGGGACGGGTGATGATCGCGCCGCAAGGTGTCAGCAAGGCGACGGGCCTGCACGTCGTGCTCGAAACCCTGCGCCTGTCGGCGCGCAACACCCTCGCCATCGGGCGACGCCGAGAACGACCACGAACTCCTCCGGCTGGCCGAAGTTGGCGTCGCCGTAGAGTGGGGCAGCCAGGCGCTGCAGGCGGCTGCAGACGTCGTCCTCAAGGGGGCTGGTCCGAGCGCCGTGGCGGACTACCTTCGATCGCTCGCGACCTCCCGCAATCTGCCGAACCCGCAGCGCGGCCGACGACGGCTCCTGCTCGGGTATCTGGAAGACGGCCGGGAATTCTCACTCGCCATCCGGGGCCGCAACGTGCTGGTGACGGGGGACGCCAAGACTGGGAAGTCCTGGGTCGCCGGCCTCCTCTGCGAGCAACTCATTCTGCACGGCTATTGCGTGTGTGTGGTCGACCCCGAAGGGGACTACAGTTCGCTCGAACGGCTGCCCGGCGTCACCGTGCTCGGACGGGAAGACGCCCCGCCGACGCCACGAGAGCTGGTGCGCGCCCTTCGCTACCCGGACCGCAGTGTCGTGATCGATCTCTCACGTCTGCCACAGGACGAGAAACTGCAGTACGTGCGGTCGGTGTTGGCGGCGCTGAATGTGATGAGGCGCCGGACCGGGCTTCCCCATCGCATTCTGCTCGATGAAGCGCACTATTACTTACAGGACGCCGACGCGCCGCGCCTGCTCGATCTCGCGCGCAACGGATACACCATCGTCACGTACTGCGCCTCACGGCTGCCCCAGGCACTCCTCGCCAACACCGAAGTCATGATCGTGACGTGCGCATCGAACCCCGCTGAACTGGACGCGCCTGCGCGGCTGCTGCGTACGCTGCGCTGATGTTGATTCCGCATCCTGGAGCATGCTCGGCCACCTGAAGATCGGCCAGGCGGTTGCGTTGCCGATCACCGAAGAGGCCGGTGGAGAGGTGCGGCTCTTCACGATTGCCCCGCGCATCACGCCCCACGTCCGCCACCGGGAGAAATACGTCGACGTTCCGGTCAGCGCCCATCGCGCGTTCGTATTCAACGCGAACGGTCACGCGTCGCACCGGATCCGTACGATCCGTCAGTTCGTGGCCGAACTGGAGACGACGCCGCCGGCCTTGATGGCGGGGTACATCGCCAGGGGGGATTTCTCACGCTGGATTGGTGACGTCTTCGGTGATCGCGCGCTCGCCGGCGAACTCCGAGCGCTGGAAGACCGATTTCGCGAGCGCTCCCGCGAGGACGTCCTACTGGAAATGGCGAGCGCAGTGCGCGGCCCGCCGCTCACGTGCTCGCCACAGTCGACGACTGCATCGTCAAGGGCGTCCCTG
>JBDTSX010000410.1:0-5313 GCA_039930925.1 Acidobacteriota bacterium
AAGAAACAGACCACCTTCATCAGTTCGGCGCCCGAGTTCTGCAGCATGTGCACCTGGCCCTGCGGGAACAGGACAGCGCACCCGGCCTTGACCGGCATGACCGCGCCGTCGATCATCACCCGGCCCGACCCGCTGATGATGTAGATCGCTTCCTCGCCGTTCGGGTGTGAATGCGCCGGCCGGACGGTTTCGCCGGGCTGCACCTCGATCACGCACATCGAACAGTGCTCCGCGCCAACCGTGTCCGGCGTCACCATCCAGCGCAGCTGGCGGCCCGGCAGATCGAGCGCTTCGATATCGTTCTCGTGCACCAGCAGCGGCTTCATCCCGGGCTCCTCACTTCAGCATTGCCGTCCGTGTCGTCCAGCTTCGGCCGGACGACTGCGGTGTAATTGCGTGCCGCCCCGGCACGTCCGTTCGTGGCGTCCGGCTGCAGCCGGACGACTGCGGTGTGGATCAGTTGCCGCACCCGCGATCAACTCGGCGAGTCTGCGTTCACGCGCTCAGATGACGGACGAGAAACGGCACGCCCCGTTTGCCCCAGAACGAATGCTCGTCAGGAAAGACTTCCTGTTCGATCCGATCGGCGGCGCCGAATACGCCGTAGATTTCACGCAGCTTGCCGACGCTCTCGAGACTCGCCTTGATCGGGAAGATCTCGTCCTTCTCCCCGGACTCGACAAACAGCGGCCGCGGCGCCATCAGGCCGCCGATGTCGTACATCTCGGCCCAGTTCAGGATGCCGGGAACGTAGTTGTCGATGCAGTGCGAGAGGCTGCCGACGCTGTCGCGGAACGTGTTCATGTATCCGCTGACCATCGCGGCACGCAGCCGCGGTTCGAGGGCGGTCGCGAACGTGGTCACCGTGCCGCCGCCCGAGATTCCCATGCAGCCGACCCGAGTGAGGTCGAGCTCCGGGCGCGTTGCGATGTAGTCGATCGTCCGCATCACATCCCACACGCGCCATCCCAGCATCGTCTGGCCAACCAGCAGCGCGCCGCCGGCCGCGGGCTGGCACGCGGAGGTCCCGAGGCCCTTGCGCGCCGTGAGCTGATCGCGGCGGCAGCCGAACGCGATCGGTTCGATCGCGACCGCGGCCATGCCCGCTTCAACGACCTGGATGGCAAAGTCGTGCTGATAGCCCGCCTTGTCGGTCCGGTCGCGCCCTTTGTCGTCGATGCCGACAATGTCATCGACGCCGCGGCCGTGTCCGGGCACGCAGATCATCGTGGCGGCGGGCTTTCTGGCGCTGTCAGGGAGGAGCACGTACGCGAGCACGCTGAGACCGGGCCGCGAGTCGAACACGATCTTCTCGCGGCGATAGCCAGGGAACGTGCGGGTCTCGAGCGTCGTGGGCCGCAGCGGTGCACGCTCGGCGGGAAAGCCGCCGAGCAGCTCGGTGATTTTCGCGCGCAGCGTTCGCTGCCACGCCTCGGCCTCGGGGCGGGTGCGCGCCTCGAAGCGTAACCGGCGCGGCGCCGAGGCATAGAGGTCGCGCGTGTAGGCGACCGGATCGAACCGGCGGTCCTCGAGTCCTGTATCCACCCCGGTCAGCGGACCGATATACGGCGTGGACGATCGCGCCGGTGCCTGCGCTCGAGTACGGTGCGGCAGCGCGCTCGCGGCGGTCACGCCGGCGGCCAGTCTCCCAAGCTCGCGGCGGGAAATCTTGTCCATCGAATCCTCCGCACGTTCATGACCATGGCCTGCGGCTCATTACCCATGCGATCGAGCGCCGCCTTCGCCAATCCGTCGACGGCGGAATCGCCCGGGTCACCGGCAGACGGCGACCCGGGCGATTCCTCTTACGCAGCCTGTCCTCGATCAGTACAACACGAACGCGAACAGCGTGTCGTTGGCGGCGACCAGTAGATACTGGCGGCCGTCGAGCATGTACGTCTGCGGCGGATTGGTCACGTTGCCGATGCGCGAGTGCCACAGCGGCTTACCGGTCAGTGCGTCGTGCGCAACGATGTTGCCGGCGCCGTCACCCGCGAAGACCAGTTTACCCGCGGTCGCGAGCACGCCGCCGCCGCCGCCGTTGCCGCTCGGATACTTGTGGCGCCAAACCGCCTTGCCGGTCTGGTAGTCGAGCGCGGTCAGGAAGCTGCCCCCCGATCCGACATTCGATTCGAGGTGGCCGCCGAGCCCCATCGAACCGCGCGGATCGAGATCGGTCAGGTAAAAGACGGAATAGGCGTTGTTCTCGCCGACATAGAAGAAGCCCGTATCGGGCGAGTACGCCGGCGGCTCCCAATTGATGGTCCCTCCGGCGGACGGCGACACGAGTGAGCCGCCAACCGACGCATCCTTCGACGGATCGCGCATCGGGCGCCCCTTCTCGTCGAGGTTCTTCACCCAGTTGGTGGCGGACCCGTACTTCGACGTCAGCAGGTGCTCGCCGGTGACGCGGTCGAGGACGAAGAAATAGCCGTTGCGGGCGGCGGTCGCCACCAGCTTCCGCATCTTCCCCTTGAACATGCCGTCGAAGATGACCGGCGTCTGCGCCGAGTCCCAATCGTGCATGTCGTGCGGCGCCGTCTGGTAGTACCAGGCCATCTTGCCGGTGTCCACGTTGACGGCGATGAGCGACCCGGTGAACAGGTTGTCTCCTTCGCCGCGCCCCTGCGTGTAGGCCGGCGTCGGATTCCCGGTGCCGAAGATGTACAGCTTCGTGTCGGGATCGTAGGCGCCCGGCAGCCACGCTTGCGCGCCGCCGTGGCGGGCCGCGTCGAGGCTCGGCCAGCTCTCGAGCCCGGGATCGCCCGGGTTCATCGGGACGGTATAGAACTTCCACTGCAGCTCACCGGTTTCCGGATCGAACGACTGCAGGAATCCTGGCGCGTCGAGATCGTTCCCGGTCCCCGCGATGACGTGGTTGCCGACGACGATCGGCGCCATCGTCGAGAAGTACTGCAGGCTGAAGTCCGCGATGACCTTGTGCCAGCGCTCCTTGCCCGTCTTCGCCTCGAGCGAGACCAGATAATTGTCGGGCGTCTCCATGTAGAGATAGTCGTTCCACATGCCGAACCCGCGCGTGGCGATGTGGGTGCCGCCGCGCGTCTTCCAGAAGTAGCGCCACAGCTCGCGTCCGTCGCGCGCATCGATCGCCCAGGCATTGTCCGGAGCGGTCAGGTAGATGGTCCCGTCCACCATCAGGGCCGAGGCCTTGATCGTCGGCGTGTTGCCGACCGGGAAATCGCCCGTGCCTTCGCCGCCGACAATGACGTTGCCGCCGCCGCCGCCGCGGCCGCCGCCGAATGCGCCCGGCGCGGCCGGGTTCCCGGCCGTCAATTTCATCGTCCACGCGAGCGTGAGATTCTTGACGGTCAGCTGATTGACCTGCGTCAGCAGGCTATAGCGCTTGCCGGAGTAGTCCCCGTTGTAGGTCGGCCACGAATCTTTCAGCGGCTTCAGGAGGTCGGCCGGGTTCAGGCCCTTGCCCTGGCCGATCACCACGACGGCCGGCGCGACGACCAGCGCCGCCGCGACAAAAAGTTTCTTCAATGTCATTTGAGTGTCGCCAGGTAAGCGGTTACGTCGTGCATGTCCTTGTCGTTGAGGACCGCCGGCAGCCCCCGGTGGAATTCCATCGGATCGGTGATCTCCACCTTCGGGGCGGCGCCGTTCCGGCGGATCGTACGGACGCTGCCGTCGCTCTGCTGCAGCGTGACGAGGAAGTCGTCATAGCGCACGAGCGGCCCGGTCACTCTTTCCCCGGAGGGCATCGTCACGGTGACGGTGGTCACCTTCCGTGGCGCACCGCCAGCGGCCGCGGCGCCGCGGCCGCCACGCCCCGCGCCGCCGGTGATCCACATGTTCTGTAGCGCCTTGCCTTCGGGCATTTTGGTGCCAATCCCCTGGAGGTCGCCGGTTGGCGAGTGGCAGGAGCTGCATCGCGCGGCAAACACCGACTGCCCGGCCGCGGCATCGCCGATGATCGCATTGGGCGGCGGCGCGTCGGTCGGCGGCGGCGCACCCTGCGTGCGGCCCTGGGCCACGACGCTGTGGAGATACTCCGCGACCGCCTTGACGTCATCGTCCGACAGCGGCAGCGGCGGCATGCCGCGCTCGGCGCGCGACCCGTGGACGATGGGGAGAATCAGTTCGCCCGCAAGATCCGCGAGCACGACCTGCGATCGGAGCAGGTTCGGTCCGCCAAGCTGGCCGCCGCGCAAGTCGGCGCCGTGGCAGGCCGTGCACGTGACGCTGTAGATCCCCTTGCCGCGCTCGATCAGCACCGAATCGCCAGGCGGACGCTGCTGAGCCGGGAAGGTCGCAGCGCCACGGCCGCCGCCGGGCCCCGCGAGGGCGGGCGTGCCGCCCTGCGGCTGCCCCGCCTGTGGCTGCGGCTGGGGGGCCGGCGTTTGTGCCGGCGGAGCCTGTGGTGGCGCGCCCTGCACCGGCGCCTGCGCGCCCGCGTGCGCAACCGCCAGCGTCAACCCGACGACCGCTGCGGCAATCAACCGATTCGTAACCTGCATCCTCACCTCGACGTCAGCAACTCCGAGCGATCTTCCCAAAAGACGGTGTCCACCCGGCGCGGATTCAGTTGAGCTCGTGGACGAGCAAGTCCTTGAACCGCATCTTCCCCTCACCACCGGCGTGCAGCTGCAGCGCGATGACGCCGTCGGAGAACTTGGGTGCGGGATCAGTATAATCGAGCGCTTTCACGCCGTTGACCCAGCTGATGATGTGATTGCCCTGCACCGAGAACTGGATGTCGTTCCACTCCCCCACTTTCATCGCCTTCTCTCCCTCGGGGTTCGGCCAGACAATCCAGCTGCGTCCGCCGGTCTCGTAGAGGCCGCCAGTGTGCATGCCGGGGCGAGGATCGACCTCGACCTGCACGCCGGTGATATTCACGCCGTCGACGGTCGAGTGATAGAAGATGCCGCTGTTGCCGGTGCCTTCCGCGAGGAACTTGCCCTTCATCTCGAAGTTCTTGTAGGTCTTCTCCGTGCCAAGATATCCATACGCCTTCGTCACGGCTTCCCCGTGAATCTCGCCGTTCTGCACGGTCCATTTCTCCGCGCCATAGTTCTTCCAGCCGCTCAGATCCTTGCCGTTGAAGAGCGGGACCCATTTGCCGCCCTGCGGGGCGGGGGCCTGCGCCAGCAGCGCCGGCGAGAGGATCAGCATCCCCAGCATCACAAATCTTGCGTATCTCATCGTCTGTCTCCTGCGGCGGTTCGCCGTTTTCATCGCGTTGTTTCTGTTTGAGGTCCGGCTTCAGCCCCGGACCATTTCGCTGTCCTGTAGCGTCCGGCTTCAGCCGGACCAGTTCGCTGTCCAGTAGCGTCCGGCTTCAGC
>JBDTSX010000411.1:0-5308 GCA_039930925.1 Acidobacteriota bacterium
TTCGATCGCGTCTATCAGGCGTCGCGGGACTGGGAGTTCGCGCGGTCGCGGCTGCCCGAATACATGATCCCGGCCTTCGTCCTGCTCGATGCGCTGCCGCTCACGCCGAACGGGAAAGTGGACCGGGACCGCCTGCCGGCGCCGGTCCTCGACCGGGCCGCCGCTGGCGCCTACGTCGCGCCGCGCAACGACATCGAAACGAGCATTGCCGCGGTGTGGTCGGCGGCGTTGAACGTCGAACGGGTCGGCGCCAACGACAACTTCTTCGATCTGGGTGGACACTCGCTGCTTCTGGTCAAAGTGCACCGGCTGCTGCGCGACGTCCTGCCGCGCGAGATTTCGGTCGTTGACCTGTTCCAGTACCCGACGGTGACGGCCCTGGCGCTCCATGTGGCCGGCGGGCCGCAGGTGAGTGCGGCGCCTGGCGGGTCCAAGGCGCGCCGCGTGCGCGCCGCGGACGACGAGCCGATCGCGATCGTGGGGATGGCGGGTCGGTTCCCGGGGGCGCCGAGCGTCGCCGAGTTCTGGACGAACCTCACGAACGGCGTCGAATCGGTGACGTTCTTCTCCGACGACGAGCTGATCGCCGCGGGCGTCGGTGCGGATCTCTTGAACCGCCCCGAATACGTCCGCGCCCGCGCCGTGATCGAACGCCCCGAAGAGTTCGACGCCGGGTTCTTCGGCTACCACCCGCGGGAGGCGTCGTTGATCGACCCGCAGCAGCGGGTCTTCCTCGAGTGCGCCTGGAATGCGCTCGAAGATGCGGCGGTGGATCCGGAGCGGTTCGACGGCGCCATCGGCGTCTACGCGGGCGTCGGCATGAACACCTACGCGTTGAGGATTCTGGCCAACCCCGAACTATCGGACGCCGCTGCCGGGATCCAGTTCGCGGTCAGCAGCGACAAGGATTTCCTGGCCACGCGCGTCTCGTACAAGTTGAACCTGCGCGGCCCAAGCCTCAACGTGCAGACGGCCTGCTCGACCTCGCTGGTGGCCGTACACCTGGCATCGCGCGCGCTCCTCGACGGGGAGTGCGACATGGCGCTCGCCGGGGGTGTCCGGATCGCGGTGCCCCAGCAGGCGGGCTACCTGTTCCAGGAGGGCAGCATCCTTTCTCCGGATGGCCACTGCCGTACGTTTGACAGCGCCGCGGCGGGCACGGTCAGCGGCAACGGTGCCGCCGTTGTCGTGCTGATGCGCCTGGCGGATGCGCAGGCGGCCGGGCACGCCATTTACGCGGTGATCAAGGGATCCGCGATCAACAACGACGGCTCGCTCAAGGTCGGCTACACGGCGCCGGGGGTTGAGGGGCAAGCCGACGTGATCCGTCGCGCCCACGCCCGGGCGGGCGTGGAGCCGAGAAGCATCGGCTATGTCGAGGCCCACGGCACCGGCACGAGTCTCGGTGATCCAGTCGAGATTGCCGCGCTCACACAGGCGTTTCGCGCCGGTACGCCGGATGCGCAGTTCTGCGCGATCGGCTCGCTCAAGAGCAACGTCGGCCACCTCGATGCGGCGGCCGGCGTGGCGGGGCTGATCAAGGCGGCGCTGTCGCTGCGGCACGCGGCGCTGGCGCCGACGCTCCACTTCGATCGTCCCAATGCGGCGATCGACTTCGAGCGCAGCCCCTTCGTCGTCAACACGCGGCTGCGGGACTGGCCCGCGGGCGCGAGCCCCCGACGGGCCGCGGTGAGCTCGTTCGGGCTCGGCGGCACGAACGCCCATGCGGTCCTCGAGGAAGCCCCCGTCCGGGAGTCGGTGGCTTCTGTTTCGAGGCGGAGCAGCCAAGGTTCGGCGGAGACTACGTCCGACCAGGCGTCGTCGCAGACGGCGCGCAACGAACTGCTGCTGGTGCTGTCGGCCAAGTCGCCGTCCGCCCTCCAGGCTGCGGCGCTGAATCTGGCGTCGCACCTCGAGACGCACCCGGCACTGAACCTCGCCGACGTGGCGTTCACACTGCAGGTCGGACGCCGCACCTTCGGTCATCGTCTTGCGCTGGTCTGTGCCGATCGGGAAGGTGCCGTCGCCGCCCTACGGAATGCGCCGGCCGGCGACGCCGTCGCGCAGTCGGGCACGCCGGCGGTCACGTTCATGTTCACGGGACAAGGCTCCCAGCAGGTGAACATGATGCGCCGCCTGTACGAGACGGAGCCGGTGTTCCGCCAGCACTTCGACGAGTGCGCCCGGCGCGGGATGGAATCCGGCATCGACCTCCACGCCGCCGTCTACCCGGCTGCCGGACAGACCGCGGAGGCGGCGAGCGTCCTCGGCACCACCGCGATCGCGCAGCCGGCGCTGTTTGCGGTCGTCGCCGCCTGTGTGTCCGGCGTCCTTGCGCTGGACGAGGCACTCGCGCTCGTCGTGTTGCGCGGACGCCTGATGCAGGCGCTCGAGCCTGGCGCGATGCTCGCGGTGCCGCTCGGCGAGGCGGAGCTCGCCCCGCACCTCGAGGGGACCACGGTCGCGATCGCCGCCGTCAACGCCCCGTCCTCGTCGGTCGTGTCGGGGACGTTCGACGCGGTCGATCGACTCGAACGGACGCTGGCGCAGCACGGACTCGAATGCCAGCGGCTGCAGACCTCGCACGCCTTTCACTCGGCGATGATGGACCCGGCCCTCGACGCGTTCCGTGCGGCCGTCACGCAGGTTCATTTCGGCGAGCCCCGCATCCCGTACGTGTCGAACCTCACGGGTGACTGGATCACGCCCGCAGAGGCGGCCAGTCCCGACTACTGGGTCAGGCACCTGCGCGGCACGGTCCGGTTCCACGACGGTCTCACGACGGTCCTGCAGCAGCCCGGCTGCGTGCTCCTCGAGATCGGGCCGGGACATACGCTCACGTCGCTGGCCCGCGCTGCGGCCCACCGCGCCGGGGTTGGCGCGCTGGCCTCGTTGACGAAAGCGCCGGCGACCGACGACTCCTCGCTCATGCCGGCACTCGGGCGGCTGTGGGCGTTGGGGGCCCCGATCGACTGGCCGGCGATGCACGGATCGCGACCGCGTGTGCGCGTGCCCCAGCTGCCGACTTACCCGTTCGAGCGGCAGCGGTACTGGATCGACGCGCCGGCTGCGACCCCGGGGCGATCCCCACGCCGTCTGCCGGTCGAACAGTGGCTCTACTCGCCGGGCTGGGCCACCGGGCGGGCGCGCCGGTTGGCGAGCGATGAAAGCGTGCGGGCAGGGGCGTGGCTGGTGCTGGCCGATGCCTCGGGCGTCGGGGATGCGATGGTGGAGGCGCTACGAGCGCGAACCGCGACCGTGGTGCGGGTCAGGGCCGGCGCGACCTTCGTCGCATCACCGGGCGCCGAGTATGTCGTTTGCCCCGACCACCCGGCCGACTACGACACCGTCCTCGCCGAAATTCGCGGCGCCGCGGTCGAGATCACGCGCGTGATCAACTGCTGGCCGATCGATGCGTCCAGGGGGACTGACTCGAGCCCCTTCTACAGCTCGCTGTTCCTGGTCCAGTCGCTGGTGCGACACTACCCGGACACCGCCATGCCGTTCATGGTCGTAACGTCCGAGGCGCATGAGGTCATTGGCGGTGAGCGGATCGATCCGGGCGCCGCGATGGCGATCTGGCCGGCGCGGGTGCTGCCGCTCGAGTATCCGCACCTGAACGCCATCGCGGTTGACCTCGGCGCCGGTGTCGAGGGGAGCAGATCTGCCGAGGCCGAATCGCTCATCGAGGAGGCCATCGCGGCGCCTGGCGACCGGGTCGTCGCCCTGCGCAATCACCGCCGATGGGTGCAGGTGTTCCAGCCGATGACGGTGGACGCGCAACGCCCAGACGTCGCGCCCATCCGCGCCGGCGGAGTCTATCTCGTGACGGGCGGGACCGGCGGCGTTGGGCTCGAACTGGCAAGGTATCTCGCCGCCAGCGCCCCGGTGCGTCTCGCGCTGATGAGTCGATCGGCCATTCCCGCGCGCGGCCTGCGATCGCACTGGATCGCGCAGCACGGCGAAGACGACACGGTCAGCCGGGTGATCCGGCAGATTGAGCGCATCGAGTCGGACGGGGCCGAGGTGCTGGCCGTCCAGGCGGACGCGGCAGACGAGGCGCAAGTGCGCGCGGCGCTCGCGGCGATCCTGGAGCGTTTTGGCGGACTGAATGGCGTGTTCCTCGCGACCGGCGCGGACAAGACGCCGCGCGCGCTCGAAGAAGCGACGCGCGAGCAGTGTGACGAGCAGTTCCGGTCGCGCGTGCAGGCGGTGGACGTCATCGACCGGGTGCTCGGGGATCGGGCACTGGATTTCTGCGTGGTGCACTCGTCGCTGTCGGCGGTGCTCGGCGCGGCTGGCTTCGCCGCCTACACGGCGGCCCACCTGTTCGTGGACGCCTTTGCCGTCCGCCGCAATCGCCGGGCCGGTACGCCGTGGACGGTGATCGACTGGGACAACTGGACGACGTGGAAGACGGTCTCCGCGCCGGCTGCTCAGGACACCGGATACCGCATGACCACCGGCGAGGCGTTCGAGGCGCTGAACCTCGTCCTCGCGCAGCGCGCCGCGCCGCACGTGGTTGTGTCGACCATGGACCTGCCGTCGCGGATGACCGCGGCCACCGCCCGAGTCAGTATGGGCGCGGCATCGAGCTCCCTCGGCACGGAGCACCGGAGACCCACGCTCGATACGGCGTACGTCGCACCGTCGACACAGGTCGAGCGCCTACTGGCGGGTGTCTGGCAGGAGCTCCTCGGCATCGATCGCGTCGGCGTGCACGACAATTTCTTTGCGCTCGGCGGCGACTCGGTGGTTGGCATTCAGGTCGTGGCGCGGGCGAGCGCCGCGGGCGTGCGGTTGACCACCCGGCAGGCGTTTGCGCACCAGACCATCGCGGAGCTCGCCGAAGTCGCCGTGCCGATTGCCGTTCGCGCCCTCCAGCCGCAGGTTGCGGGCGGTCCGGTTCCGCTCACACCCATCCAGCACTGGCTGTTCGAGCAGAACCTGCCCGATCCGGATCACTTCAACCAGGCGGTCTGGCTCGAGCTCGATTGGCTGCCGACGGCGGACACGCTGGAGCGCGCCGCGGCTGCGGCCGCCTTGCATCACGACGCGCTGCGACTCAGGTTCGTGCGCGTCGCCGGAGGCTGGGAACAGCGCACCGGGGACGCGCCGCACACCGCGGTCAGCCTCTTCGATCTCGACGGCCTGCCGGATGTGGCACAGGAGACCTCGATCCAGCGCGAGGCCGCCGCGCTCCAGCGCTCGCTGGATCTTGCCGCCGGACCCCTTCTCCGGCTCGCGGTGTTCAACCGCGGCGCCGACCGGCCGGCGCTGCTCTTGGTCGTCGCACATCACCTGATCG